>JAJZCF010000055.1:0-11144 GCA_021846265.1 Actinomycetes bacterium
GCAAGGGCAAGTGATCGTGAGATCACCCTTTACACCCCCTATCGGGATGTAAAGAACCTACTTGACATTAGGTTCCAACGCCGATTGGAAAGTAGAACTGGAGATGCGGGTGTCTCAATGGAGACCGTTAGTGATGCTGTCCTAACCCGTGTCGTCGAAGGGGATACTACCGCTCACGGCAGGACTCCAAGTGAACCACGACGGGTGAAACCAGCAGTGGGAGACACGCCTAGTGTCGAATCGTCGAGTCCAGTCCACAGGTTAAGGACTGGGGAGACTCAACGACTGGAGAGCGAAAATAAGAGGATGCCTAGGAATGTCTAGGTTTTCTGGAGCGGAATCGATCATTGCGCAGCTTCCTTCTACAGGCATCTACTGACAGAACTTGTCGTTCTGGGCGTGGGCAATTCGCATCGATCTACTTTGGGTGCGAAGAGGCCATAAATTCCTTAGCTGACAACTGGCTTTGCCTCAAATCGAAGCGAGTTTTGGCCACGGAAGCCATTCGGTGTCGTAGGCTATCTATTTGTGGATACGCAGGGACATGCAATGAATCAAAATACTAAGGATCGGTTTTTTATAACCACTCCAATTTATTACGTAAACGGTGTTCCCCACCTGGGACACGCTTACACCATGGTGGCGACTGACGCCTTTGCAAGGTGGCACAGGCTCAAAGGTGAGGAAGTTTTTTTTCTGACGGGCACAGATGAGCACGGTTTGAAGGTGGCTCAATCAGCCGCCGAAGAGGGATTGACTCCCAAGGAGTGGGTGGATAAAGTCTCGGTCGGTTTTGTTGAAGCTTGGGAAAAGCTTGGGATTGACTACGACGACTTCATACGCACGACCGAAGATCGACACTACAAAACCGTTTCGGCGTTTCTCCAGGCAATTTATGATAATGGCTACATTTATAAAGATCTTTATAAAGGTCTATACTGTGTGGCCTGCGAGGCGTACTACCAAAAGGCCGAACTTTTGGAGGGCGATCTCTGTCCGACACACCTTATAAAGGTCACGGAGATGGAGGAGGCCAACTACTTCTTCGCTCTGAGTCGCCTTCAAAATGACCTTCTAGCTTGGTATGAGGCGAATCCCAATGCTGCCATTCCCGAATCGAAGAGGAATGAGGCCTTGGGCTTTATCAAAGGGGGCCTCGAGGATATTTCGATCACCAGGACCTCGATGACTTGGGGCGTTCCCGTCCCATGGGACAAAGAACACGTCTTTTATGTTTGGTGTGACGCCTTGGTCAACTATGCGACTGCCGTGGGTTTCGGGGTAGACCAGGATAGATTCGACCAATGGTGGCCAAGTGTCCATCACGTGTTAGGCAAGGATATCCTGAGATTCCACCTCGTCTGGTGGCCTGCGATGTGTATGGCCGCAGGAGTTGCTCCACCCAGCCAACTGATAGTACATGGCTGGTTGCTCGTTGGGGGAGAAAAGATGGCTAAGAGCCGGGGGAATAAGGTAGACCCCCTCGAGTTGGTCTCTACTTATGGTCTCGACCCGGTTCGCTTTTACCTGATGAGAGAGACTCCATTTGGGTCAGACGGTGACTTTAGCTACGAAGGGCTTGTTCAGAGGTCGAATTCGGAGCTTTCGAATAACTACGGAAACTTGCTCTCCAGGGTTATCGCCGTTGTGGTCTCCAAGCTTCACGGGGTGGCGCCAAAGGCCTCACCAGACTCCCCGATCGCAGCTGAAGTTGAAAGGCTGGCGCAGCAGGCAGCGGCTAAATGGGACTCGTTTGCCCCGAGTGAGGCGCTCGAATCCTCATGGGAGATCATAAGGGTGACAAACTCCTATTTGGAGGCGAATGAGCCTTGGAAGATGGAAGAGTCTGACGAGCTAAGGGAGATCCTAGGCTCGGCTCTAGAGGTGCTAAGGATAGTTAGTATCCTCGCCTATCCGGCCATCCCTACTACGGCGGCCGCCGTCTGGGGAAGGATAAATATGGACGGAGAGCTGGTCGATCAGAATATTTCTGACTCTTTACGTTGGGGGCAGTATCTGGGTGGTTCCTTGTTGGAAAAGCGAGAGCCGCTCTTTCCGCGACTTAGCCTGGAGAATTAGTGGACTCAAACATAGTCCAAGATCCGGCTGAGGCCAGATACTGGTTTGACTCTCATTGCCACCTCGACCCAATTACCTGTCAAGATGTAGCGCAGTTTGCGAAAGAGAACTCGGTGCTCGGAATGGTGGTCGTCGGGACGGACGCGCAGTCCAGCAGATCTGTCATCGAGGTGGCCAATAGGGTCTCGCATTCGGTTCCTGGGGTAGTTGCCTTATCATCTATTGGAGTCCACCCCCACGAAGCCGCCGATCCGCAAAAAGGTGACCTCGCTTTACTCGAAACCGTAGTCGCAACTAGACCGAAAGGACTGGTGGGACTGGGCGAATGCGGTCTTGACTACTATTACGAGTTTTCTCCTCGACTGGTGCAGATCGAGAGCTTTGCTAAGCAGATCGAAATAGCCAAAAAGTATGACCTAACTCTAGTTATCCATACTCGCGACGCATGGGATGACGCTTTTTCTGTTCTTGATGAGGCGGGCTGGCCCGATCGGGTGGTGTTCCACTGCTTTGTCGGTGGGATCGCTGAGGCTAGAAGGGTTCTTGATAAGGGCAGTTATATCTCGATTTCCGGAATTGTGACATTCAAGAACTCGGCCGAAGTTAAAGAAGTAGCAGCATTCGTGCCGACCGAACGGATTCTGATAGAGACGGACTCACCCTATCTGACCCCAGTCCCTCACAGGGGGAAACCCAATACACCCGGATACGTTTCCTTCGTGGGAAATGAGGTGGCGAAGCTCCGAAATTGTGACACAAGTCACCTCCAGCGGGCAATCTGGGAAAATACCCTCAGAGCCTTTAATGCCTAATAAGCTGCCAATACCCCATCCTAGTGCAATGATGTCAGACTTAGGCACCCTTTTTAAGGGAATTTAGGGCTAAACTTCTGCGAAGCGTAATTGACTTCTCGTATGAGTCTTATGCGCTCCGTCGTCGGCATGTGGTCGATGGCCTGTTTTTATCCCCCAGTGGAAGGATAAGGTCCTGGAGGCATTCAGCCACAGGAGGAAGTTCGCTCTAGCACCCTTGGGTGCTGGAATTGCGGCCTTAGTCATCCCATTCTTGCCGGTAGGCCAGAGTGGTTGGCAGTCGGGCCAAAGTGATTACGGAGTTAATAACAACGTCGTAATGGCAATTTCCCCCTCAAAGTTAGTCGCCGACCTGACACCGGTTGTAATGACGGAGACGCCACCAAGTGCGTTGAGTCCAACAAGTGGTTCGGTCGGAGGTTATTCGGATGTACAGCTTTCGGTATCTACGGTGATTAAACCGACCTTAGGTGTTAGTTCGCCCGCGCAAATGATTGCTCAGGCCGATACTGCAGCTATGGTTCTAATCGCCCCGAAAGGCCCGGTTGCCCCACCCCCAGCAGTTGCTACTGCGGCGGGAGGAAATATGGGTTCATCGGAAAATCAGCATGTAGTAGTAGGGATGGCCTCGTGGTATGGGGCTCCACCCGGTACTTGTGCATCGCCATATTTGCCATTTGGCACTCGAGTTAGCTTGGTCAACTTGGACAATGGTGCCCACACAGTGTGCATCGTTGCCGATAGGGGACCATATCTCGATGGCAGAATCTTAGACTTGTCAACGTGGAGCTTTTCGCAACTCGAAAGCACCTACATAGGCGTAATTCCAGTGAGGGCTAGTTGGTGATCTAATTTGGCGAAATCAAGTTGTCGGGACTGACCAAGTCGGAACTACTTAGGCGACTTGAAGTTGCTGGCGTGAGACCATCTAAGGCCCTTGGGCAAAATTTCCTAATTGACGCTAACGTGGCCCAACGAATTGCGAAACTCGCTTCGGGGGCTGGTGGTCGCAGATATATTGAAGTCGGCCCGGGGGCTGGAGCTCTGACCGTCGCACTTGCGCCTATGGCGGAAGCCGTCCTTGCTATCGAAGCGGATCGGTACGTGATCCCGATCCTCTTCGACGTTCTCGCCCAACGTGAGATATCCAATGTCAGAGTTCTTCATCAGGATGTGATGGATTTCTCTTGGTGTAACGAATTAGACCAGGGTGAGTCCTATTGCCTGTGTGCAAATCTCCCCTACAACATCGCTGCGACACTGATCGTGCGGATTTTGGAGGAGGTCCCCTCCATAGATCGCCTCGTGGTAATGGTCCAAGACGAGGTTGGGAGGCGTATTGCTTCAGACCCAGGAACGCGGCAATACTCGGGTGTTTCGGCCAAGGTTGCCTACTGGGCAACCACTAAAATTGCATTTTCGGTCTCACCCTCAGTATTTTTTCCTCAACCTAACGTAGAATCTGTTGTGATCGATGTCACTAGGCGGGCAGTGGCGCCGATCTCTGAAGCGACTTATGGACTATTTTCCGATATTGTCAAGGCGGGTTTTTCCAGAAGGCGACAGATGTTGAGACGCTCGCTGGCGGGTATAGCGGATATTGGCATCTTGGATTCGGTAGGCATAGAACCTTCATTGCGGGCAGAAAGACTTTCCTACCTGGATTTTCTAAAGATTGCCGAAGCGCTCGTAGAGAGTGATAGGGGACGCGAGTGACCGTAGAGGGCGAAGTATTGGATTCCTTGAAGATTGATCTACCGGTTGAAGGGCTAGCGCCGGCCAAATTGACAAAGTGGCTCAAAGTGGGAGAGCCCGACGAATCTGGTTATCACCAGATAGAGTCGGAGATGGTATCCGTCTCTCTTTTTGATCATGTCAAACTGACCGACGGCGACGGGGTGTCGATAAACGATCCCCTCGGAGTCTTGTCCGAACGTAAAGACTCCGTTGGCGAAATACCTACTGACTCAAACAACATCGTCCAAATGGCACTTTCGGCGTGTGGTATGAGGGCGCATGCAAGCCTGGATAAGCAGATTCCACCGGGGGCAGGTCTCGGTGGAGGTAGCGCCGATGCAGCTTGCGTGCTGAGGCTTTTGGGCCGGGCCGACGATCTGGAATTAGCACTGAAGCTTGGTTCAGATGTCCCCTTTTGTCTCGCAGGAGGCAGGGCTCTCGTTTCGGGCAGGGGAGAGAAGGTAGAGTATCTCGAATTCGAAGAAGAGGAGTTTGCTCTTGTTCTCCTTCCATTTGGTATCTCAACAGGGGATGTCTACCGGGCATTTGGTGATATTGGCGGCAAGGGCACAAATCACCTACTCAATGCGGCAAAGGTCGTCTCGCCTCAGCTCAACGCCGCCTACTTGGAACTTTGCAAGATAGTAGGGCTTGAACCTCATCTAGCGGGGAGCGGCTCGAGCCTTTACTTCGGCCTGGATGGAATTGACTGGGATGACTTGGTGACGATACTGACAGCGGGTGCTACGCCAGATTCAAAGGGAAGGTATAGCTTTGCGCTAGCCGGAGTGCGAGCTACCATGCTGAGAGTCAAGACAACACCTCCGGCATTTTTGGTGGAATAATCTCTTTTACCGCTAATGAATTGATTCCGAGCAGTTTGGCTATGGCCAGCCGGCACAAATAGTGAAGCTAGGGCTCGTCGGTCTCGATAAGTATTAACGTAACAGAGCCCCGAGTCACCCAAGGGTGTTCGGGGCTAGTTGTCTCGGGATATCGAGAAATCCTGCCGGCAGGTGGGTCTGTTGGCAGCTTTGTGGCTGACGTCAGCCACAAAGCTACTTGCTAGACCTTCTCTGCCAACGAGTCTTTTTCAACATCTTCTTATGCTTCTTCTTGCGCATTCGTTTGCGCCGTTTTTTAATGAGTGAGCCCATGGCAAATTGAGGCTAGTTGCTTTTCTGCCTCGGCCTATCCCTAAAGGGAATCAATGCGGCCGATATGGCGAGAATCTCTTACTGATTTTGTTCAACGCAGGTTATCGGAGAGTGGCGAATATCCCATTTGGGATTTCGAATGAGTGTCAAAGACTAGAGGTTGTCGAATCCAAAGTGTTCAATGCCTTCGAGGATCCCATTGGCGAATGTCTGTTTTGCAAAATAGACCTTGGGGCGGCCTTTGAGGTGATTTATCTCGACGCTATGATTGCCCACCACAACGCCGAGGGTCACTCCTCCGAGCATCTCCTCGTCGTTCCCTGAATTGCCGGCAGTCAACATCCGGTTTAGCGGTATTCCCCATTTGTAGCTCAAGTACCTAATCGCATTGCCTTTGGACGCCCTTGCCGGAAGGACATCTAGAAATTTTTGGTGGGAGTAGACGAGGTGTGCCCGCAGGTTGTTGGATCTTAGAATTGCTGCAACTTCTTGAATTCCCGGAAACCTCCTCAGATCGACGTTGTAGCTGATCTTGTGTTCTCCCTGGTTATACCGGCTCTGGGGCGTTAGCCCTTCTATAGCGCCGATTAGGGCCTTTAGATCGTCTCTTCGCCACTGGTGGGAGATGTGAGTTCTCCAGCCGAGGTCCTTCTGGAGCCGTGAACCGTAGTGGATCTCGCTTCCCACTGAGGATATAAAGACGTCGGGCAGCGGGATGGAGTGTTCTATGAGTACTTTTTTGGCCGAATTGGCCCTCCTGCCAGTAGCAACGGCGAAAGCTACGGCGCTTTTGTGGTCGTCTAGCCATTGAAGGAAGTTGGCCAAAGCATTCTCGTTGCCGATCAAGGTGTCGTCAATGTCTAGGGCGATCAATTTGCTGGCTCCGATTAGGTTCGGACCGGAGAGTAGGGCAATTCTGTTTCTCATCACTTTTCTATTGGAATGAACCACCTTGTGCAACAGGTTTGAATATTTCCTTTCATGTGCCTCCCAGCTATAGTGCCGCTTAACGCCAGAGGATCCGCTCCTCGCCCAGTTCGACCACTGGGTGGTTGAGCTGATCACTTGATAAAGTGCTTTTGCTATCTCCTTAGTGTCTGAAGCGTCGACCAGTACGCCGTTATGGAGGTATTGAGCAATCTCCCTTGGGCCACCGTCGTCGGTAGCTACCGTCGGTAGTCCTGAAGCTGCTGCTTCTATCAGTGTCAAGCCAAAACCTTCGGTAATCGCCGGATTTACGAAAACACCCCGCCTCTTGGCTGCTAGGCGAAAAAGTTCTGGTACGTCCTCGGACAGATGATGCTTTGGAAGCGACAGACGACCGTAGAGGTCATAGCGATCCATGAGTTCGATAAGCTCGCGCAGGACCATAGCCTGTGAATCCTCGAGCTTATTAAGGTCATCTCTGTTTCCAGCCACGATGACCAAGTTGGCTGAGTCTTTTAAGTCGAGATGATTTGCATAAGCCTCGATCAGCCCCGACAGATTCTTTCTTGGATCAGCCCTGGCTATCGCCAAGATCATCGGCTTTCCCGGGTGTCGCAAAAAGTGCTCCACCTCTTCTCTGAGCGTCTCATTGACCCTAAAGCCCCGCTTCGGCGGGTAGAAGCGATCCAGGTCTAAGCCAGGCGGGATGACCGCAATGCGGTTTTTCCTTCGGGAGGCATAGCTGCCGTACTGCTCCTCAATTTCCTGTTTGGTGCTGGCTATCGTGAGCGACACCGAATCAAGCAACTCCTCCTCTACCTCAATTCGCCTCTGGAGCCTGAACTGGCGTTCAATTTGGCGTTCGGACGTTCCTTGGGACCTGAGGTAGGATCGCTTCACTCGCCCTAACGAATGACCAGTATGGACGTGTGCTATGCCTAGCATCGAGCTCAGCTGCATCCCTACGTAGCCAGCATCGGCGTAGTGGGTGTGGATGACATCGGGGATAGAGTCGTTTGATCTGAAGTAAGCCAGACACCTATCAACGTATTCGTCGAGGTAGGGCCAGAGGAGTTCCTTTCTTATGTAGCGATTTGGGCCGCAGCGCAATCTGACTATCTCAGCATTCGAGTTAGGAATTTTCTCCTGACTAAGACAGTAGTCAGGAGAAACACCCTTGTCGATAACCTTGCGCGTCAGCACTTCAACCCTGGAAAAGGTTGGATCCACCGAAGCCGTCCGAGCCAAATCCAGAACGTAGGCTACTTGGCCTCCGGTATCTGGATCCCTCCCTAGTTCGGGTTCGTTCGCCCTTATCAGGCCGTGAATGCTGACCAAACACAAGTAGAGCTCGTGAGCCGATCGAACTATAACTTTCCTCCCAGTTATGGGCCAGTTAAGTGACTGACACTCCAGAGAGCCGCAGCGGGCACTTCTCTTTTTCTAAACCTTACCAGAAAGGTTTTGCGGTCTAAGCTAAAGCTCGAGCGAGTTTGCATTGGAGTGACGAACCGGAGCGTGCGATAGGTAGTCTTGAGTAGTTATTTGGCGGATAGTTCAACTGGCAGAACGCCTGACTTTGGATCAGGAGGTTGGAGGTTCGAGCCCTCCTCCGCCAGCCACATAAGAGCAGTTAAATGGTTATATCTTAACCTTCGAACTTCTCGATAAATCTGATGTCGTGGGTAGTTGGCGTACAGTTACAGAAATTATTCCATTGCAACTGCCAGCGGATGAAGTAGGCCACTCCTGGGAACCTTTGCCCAGCGGCAAACGGGAACTCAGAACAGAAGCGCGATCCCCTTCCCCAACTTTCGGGGATCCCCGAAAGTTGATCCTCGACGCAACAGCGGTGTTCGAGTATCCGATATCATGTATCCAGCCAAGTGAAACCAGAAATTCTCTGTCTCACTGATCGTCAAGCACTGCTTCAGCCACGGTCGCTGCTTTGTTAGCCACTCGCTCGACGTGACTGATCCTGGCATCGAGTCCATCCAGCAGTTCTAGTGAAAAAGACCCCCGGTAACCAGCATCGTTCATAGATGAAGACTAACGGGGTCACAGTAAATATTTTGCAACTGCCCTCGTCGAGAGTTGTCTACATCGGCACGGTTGTTATCACCTGCTCAAAGGAATGCCTTTTCGACTTCATGTTCTTTGTTCCTCCGTAGCCTATTTTGGAGGAACCTCGCACATTACGGGGGCATAGTTTTTGAGAACCTCTTAAGTGGAAAGGGCAGATCAGAAATGGCGATGGGGGGTCCCTCGGATCGCCCATCAGCGAGCGGCAGATGTCGACGTCTTGTTCTGTGATCCTCATTCGCCTTGGCAGCGACCATCCAATGAGCACATCAATAGATTGCTGAGCCAGGCCTCTCCCAAGAGTATTGAGCCCGACCCGATTACCTGCGTCGATCTTGGGTTCGCCGTAACTTCGATGAACCCAAGATCGACAACTCACCTGAAAGCTGGGGTTCTTTGAAGGAAGACGTCAGCGGAGGTGTACCCTGAAGCTGCTGCGGTGACCGGTTGACCGCACCAAGTGCCAATTTAGATAAGGGCGCGTCGCAGATACCTTTGCACCAAGCCGCTTACTATTGTGAACCTCGTTATATTTAGACGATCGCTAGTACATCGATGGGCCTGGTCAACGATGCATCCGTCAATCAGTTCCTCTGGACTGGCGGGCTAGTGATGTAAATTTCGGCGCCGAGTTCGATGAATTCCGCCGACTTGTTGTCGAGTTGCTCCGCCAGGGCTGCGTCGCTTTTTTCACGAAGTGTTCTCGAAAGAGACATGGAACAGAACTTCGGCCCGCACATCGAGCAGAAATGAGCCTTTTTTGCTGCGGGGGCCGGGAGGGTTTCGTCATGATAAGACCTAGCGGTTTCTGGATCAATTGATAGCCTGAACTGATCCTCCCATCTAAAGTCAAAGCGGGCTCGAGACAGCGCCAAGTCCCACTCGATAGCTCCTTTGTGACCTTTTGAAAGATCGGCAGCGTGGGCAGCAATCTTGTATGCAACCATGCCGGCCTTGACGTCTTGAGCATTGGGAAGGCCTAGGTGCTCCTTGGGGGTGACATAGCACAACATCGCTGTGCCGTAGCTTGCAATCATAGCGGCGCCAATTGCCGAGGTAATATGGTCATATCCAGGAGCTATGTCGGTGGTTAACGGACCCAAAGTGTAAAAGGGGGCATTGTCACACCACTGCTCTTCGAGTTCGACATTCCTTTGAATGAGATGGATCGGAACGTGTCCCGGACCCTCCACCATTACCTGGACTCCGGACCTTCTGGCGATTTTGACCAGCTCACCTAAGGTGCGGAGTTCGGCGAACTGTGCTTCATCATTTGCGTCGGCGATAGATCCTGGTCGAAGTCCGTCTCCTAAGGATAAAGACACATCGTAGGATCCAGCGATCTCGCAGAGCTCTTCAAAATTCTCGTAAAGAAAGTTCTCGCGGTGATGGGCTAAGCACCAGCTAGCCATGATTGAGCCACCTCGAGAGACTATCCCGGTGACCCGTGAAACTGTCATTGGGATGAACGCGAGAAGGAGCCCAGCATGAATTGTCATGTAATCGACACCGGCCTCCGCCTGATCCACAATTGTCTCCTTGAAGACATCCCAGTTCAGTTTGGTAGGGTCACCCCCCACCCGGTGAAGGGCTTCGTAGATTGGCACCGTTCCAACCGGTACTGGCGAGTTGCGTAATATTGCTGCTCTTGTCTCTTTGATCGAGCGTCCCGTCGAGAGATCCATTACCGTGTCCGCTCCGAAGTCTACGGCCATCTTCATCTTTGCGACTTCCGCCTCTATGTCCTGAGAGACCGAGGAGTTACCTATATTTGCATTTACTTTCACGAGGAACTTTTTGCCGATGATCATCGGCTCGGTTTCGGGGTGATTGATATTAGCCGGGATAATTGCTCTTCCCGAGGCGACCTCATCGATTACTACCTTTGGGTCTACCCCTTCTCGGATAGCGACGAAGCGCATTTCGTTGGTAAGGGTCCCTGAGAGGGCGTATTGATACTGCGTTGGTTTCGCTCCATTTTTTGCAACCTTCGGCTTTTCGGATGGCTCGGGGAGGCCGAAACTAGACGAAGCGACCTCGGTGTCGTTTCTAGAATCGATCCATGGCTCACGAAGGCGGACGAGGCCAGCGTGACCGTTATCGCCCTCTCCTGTGGTGTCGTAGAGGTCGATAGATACCTGGTTTCCTTGAGGGTCAAGCTCATCTAGCATGATCCTCTTGAAAGGGACAGAAAGGCTCCCATCGGGACTTTTTTTGTAGACCTTAAATGGACGAGCTTGCATGTATGTCATCTCCCTCCGCCGGCATTATCCGGATCAGGTTGGGCGGTCGGTGCATAACTACACCCTCTCAGCTAAAAAGCTCCCGCGTGTTACTTTGACTCTATCCG
>JAJZCF010000055.1:11244-13402 GCA_021846265.1 Actinomycetes bacterium
AGGAGTTGAGGGAAGTAGAAGTTCTACTGGATTGAGGTCGGTGGGGGCATTTTCATTGAGCTATTGTGGGCAAATGGAAACTACGACTAGACAATGGATCGACAGGATCGCCTCGTCATTAGGTGTTATGTCTCCGAGCGACGATGAGGTCGAACAGCTGCTGTCATTGGCGGCGGTAGCCGCTCACGCCTCCGATCGGACAGCGGCCCCCGTGACGTGTTGGATCGCTGCGCATTCGAGCATGGACCTTAATGAAGTTCTGGTCATTGCTCAGCGTCAAGCACGCGAGCTCGAGGGCTGAGCGAATCCGCTTTGCTTTTTAAGCCGTGGCTTGAGAACTGACCAGTCGACAAAAGAGGAAGTTATTGGTAGAGGGTAGCGATATTTCTTGCTTTTGATCAAAGGTAAGGGTTTTTTGTCGGGTTGGACAGAGCGTTATTGCTGAAACTTCCCTGTTAACAGGTCTTTCTAAAGCAGTTATTAGAACTAGTTAGCTAATAGGCTTTCTTCGTGGTTCGAAAACAGCAGCTCTTTCGCTTGGGAGCGAGACGGATTTTTACTGCTCCGAGCGCGTTACTTTTAGATGCCCTTGTTTATTTTGCCTCCTTCGTCTTGGCTTTCGTCAATATCTTTGTGGCCGCAGGAGGGGACTACAAGCAATGGGGTCTCTTGGCGTTTTTCCCGTACCTCTTGGCCGCTGTTGGAACCTTTCGTTTGCACCGGACTGACCCCAATTCAAAGCGCACGATCACGTGGAGGCGCTGGATAGTTGTCGGACTCTTTTTTACCAGCCTCGTTGCACCATTAGCTGTTTCGGTTGCACAGCGTACCTTGGCTACGCCGGGAGTTCACGCTCAGGCGGAGGTCGTCGTGATCGAGCGATGCGGGGACAGGGTTGCGACAAACCAAGACTGCTACCTGTCTCACCCATCGACTGTGGGAGTAAGCGCGACAAATTATTCACCTAGTCTCGACGCCAACGCCTTCGTCCCGTACCTACCCGGGATGGCGATCTTCGGGATTTCAAACTCTCTTCCGATACCGTCGCCACTTCGAGACGCGAGAGTGGCGATGACCGTTTTTACCGTTCTAGTGGTACTCATCGCCCTTGCAATTTCGGGACTTAGCTCAGAGGACCGATGGCGAATATTCCAGTTCGCTCTTGTTTTACCAGCCGGTGCCCTGCCGCTGGTGACCGGCGGAGACGACCTGCCAGTGATTGCTCTGCTCCTACTCGCCGTAATATTATCCCGGAAGAGAAAGCCGATGGCGGCCGGTCTTGCCGCAGGGGCTGCTGTGATAATGAAGCTCACCGCTTGGCCGCTAGCACTGCTTCTGCTCTTCGTCCAAAGAGACGACGAAAATAACCAGGCTTGGCAGCCTTATCTGATCAGCGTCGCAAGTATCTTCGTCCCGGTACTTTCGATAGCCGCAGCTGTAAACCCTCGTGCCTTTATTGTGAACGAACTCCTCTTCCCTTTGGGACTAACTAAGGTGAAATCTCCGGCTCAGAGTCCGCTACTCGGGCAGGCGATCTTTAGTCTGTTCCCGGGCTATCGACTAGAGGTGGTATCGCTACTTATACTCATCGGTGCCGTGTTGACGGTACTGGTTTATTTGAAGTGGCGCCCTAGGGGGCTTGGCGCAACTATAGGCTTCGCTGCATTTATCCTTACAGCGGCCACCGTTTTGGCGCCCGCTACTCGTTTTGGGTACTTGCTCTACCCCTGTAACTTTGTGCTCTGGGCATCGATTATGAGAAGCCCAGCGAAGGAGCCTGCTGGAGCTAACTTTGCCATCGAGGAAGTTACTTTGACAGATGAGGCTTATTTGAGCTAGCCCCAAGGACGCCGGGTGACGATGGTAGTCCTTGTCGAGGTCGATGATGATCCGGTGACAGCAAAGGAATTTCCGCTCAAGAACCCTAAGTTAGGCTGCTTCGGGAAGTCCGGGGCTTGCAAATGGCACCGCTGAGCAGGCAGGAATATCGGCATTGGCTGACGTCCTTCGGACTTGTCGCTATTCAGACCCCTTTGGGATTTACCAGGCAATGGTTTGATGCGTCTCGTGGACAAACCATGGTGCAAGCGGCATTCGTTTTTAGTCGTAATCCTTGTTTCATAGAAGCAAAACCCTTGGATCGGGCTTGCTCGCTCCT
>JAJZCF010000056.1 GCA_021846265.1 Actinomycetes bacterium
TTGGTTCAAAACTAATTTTGAAGCTCTGCCAAATGGTTCTTGAAGTTTTCAGAAACTGCAGAAATAATGCTAGGGACCTCGGATATCAATCACTGCGATACCAGGAATGTTGCGGCTTCATAGCCTGAGCGCCGGTCGAACTATTTCAATCGCTATCGAGACCGTACCTGAATGCATAAACTACTGCCTGCACTCGATCACGCAGCTTGAGCTTGAACAGAATCCGAGAAATGTAGGTTTTCACCGTTGCTTCTGAAAGGTAAAGGTGTTCGCCAATTTCTTGATTCGACCAACCTTGAGCCAAACATTTTAAAACTTCAAGCTCTCGTTTACTGAGGTCTTCGACCTCTGCCGGCGGCTCATATCTAAAGGCTGGTCTTTCTCGAACAAGGTTCAGAATCGTCTTGGTGACAGAGGGGGAAAGTGCAGCGTCTCCCTTTGCTATCGACCTCACCGCTCCGACTAACTCTGCTGCGGTCGAATCTTTAAGGAGAAATCCGCTTGCGCCAGCCGCCAGAGCCGAAACCACGTATTCGTCAAGGTCAAAGGTTGTAAGGATCAAAACCTTCGCCGAGTTGATCTGCCTCGTCGCTTCTATCCCGTCCATCTGTGGCATCCTTATATCCATCAAAACCACATCTGGCTTTAACCGCTCGGCAAGGTTTACCGCCTGCAAACCGTCATTTGCCTCTGCGACTACGTCAATGTCGCCTTGGGCCTCGAGGATCAATTTAAATCCTGACCGAATCATCGGCTGGTCGTCTGCAATCAGCACTGTTATCAAGGCTGTCCTTGTCCCTTCGTAGGGATTGAGGCTCTAACCTCAAAACCGCCAGCAATTCTGTTTCCAGCTACAAGATTTCCACCGAAGATGGCTACCCTTTCCCGCATCCCCGCTATCCCATGACCTGTACGCTTTTTCGATGCCTCACCCGGGCCGTCGTCCAGCACGGCCAACTCTATCTCGGTTTGAGAGATCGCCACCCTAACCGAAGTATGCGATGAAGGTGCGTATTTGATGACATTCGTCAAAGCCTCCTGAACGATGCGGTAGCAGGACAGTTGAACCTGTTCGGTCAGGGAGGATGAATCCCCCTCCAACACATATTCGATCGATATTCCAGCCTCCTCAGTTCTGTGGACAAGATCCCTGATCTCGCCGATTCCGGGTGATGGACCAAGAGGAGCGGTATCAAGGTCAGCTGTTCTCAAAACTCCGAGCATTCGACGCATCTCATTCAGGGCGCTTCGGCCAGAATCGGCGACCTGATCGATCATCTCAGCGCTCTTTGTGGGCTGAGATGTCAACGTCGCCCTCGCTGCGTTGGCTTCTATAACCATGAGAGCAATGTGGTGCGAAACAATATCATGAAGCTCTCTCGCAATACGCACCCTTTCCTCGGCAACCGCCTTATCGGCCAGCAAGTTTCTTTCCCTAGCTAAGGTTTCTGCCCTCTCTATTAGTTGGGCGACATACTCTCGACGAATCCCGGCATACAAGCCGGTGGTTGAACCCACACCGACGACTAGTGTCGCTATGGCAACGACCCCGAAGAGGCTTCCCCAAGAAAATGGGGTGGCTATCGACATTGCCACAATCACGCCAAACCAAACCAACAAAGCCGTTTTCAATAGCCTTTGAGGCACAGACAGAAGTGCGTATGAGTAGATTGCCACTATCAAGGCAATAGGTGCGTCGAAGGTCGGGGCAGAGAATCCCTTTACAAGCTCGGCCAGAAAAAAAGCCCCGAGGGTGCAAACGAGCACAAATGTCGGGCGTGAACGCCTCTTTATTAGCGAAAGATCGCCGAGTATCAGTGCACCAGATCCAAGCAAAGTCAATACGTAGTGGCCGTGGTCTCGACTCACGAAAACCGCTATCAACACCCCGGTAACGAGATGTAGAAGCGATAAGCCTAGAACTAGCGCAAGATCAAAGTAGCGATCAGACAAGCGCCGACGAACCGCCAATCCGTCGACGCTTAAAAAATTGTCAAGGCTGTAGGTCATGGCTATTTCAGATCCTAAAGCGGCTGAATTTTCCGCCAGCCCTAGGCATCCATGCGTTTCGTCTTGAAGGCGCCTAGCCAGACCGCTAGCGCAGTCCATACGACGAGCACAGCTACTGCGACAAATGCACTCTCTCCAGGAACAAACCGAAGTGGACCGTGAGCCCTGGGCGAAAGCCTTCCGATTGACGACAGCGGGAGTATCTCTCTAAAGACTCCAAACCACGTTATGAGCAGAAGCAGCTGCTGGACAATGAACTCCCATGCCATCAAGACGGCAATTGTTGCCGATTTCGAAACGGTAAAGGAGGCGAGTCCCAGTGCCAGGAGCAACTCAAAAGTCGTGGATAGCAAGGCAATCGCCCCGTAGTGTGCGAGCGTTCCCAAACTCGGCGCCGCGTTCACCCCACTACCTGCGAGGGTCGTACTCACCAGTGCCATCGTCAAAAAGGCAGCGATGAACATCGGCCAGAACATTCCGACCGCTCCAGAAATCCGGGCGAAAAAAAGCCCCACCCTGGACCTGCCAGTAGCGACTAGATCCCTAAATACCCCATTGGAATCTCCCGCTCCAGCATTGGCCCCAACAAGAATTGCAGCAGTGCCACCGATCAGGGTTTCAATATTAATCGCCCGAGATAGATTGAGCGTTCCTCCGGCCACGCCGTGGGTTGCCGGGGCGATGAGGTGCATAATTTCTAGCACCGCGTAGTAAACGATCACCGATCCAAAACTCAAAAGCAGTGTAGTCCAGAAGAGTCCACGCCTTTTTTTTAGTTTGGTCAACTCGGCCTTGCTCATCGACCGAGCGAGCCACCCATAATCGGTCGTAGTCGTAGTCATAGTTGTACTCCACTCTTGTTTGTAATAGCCAAGAACTCATCTTCGAGATTGGTAGTTTCATTAAGAATCGACTCCACGGCTATCCCTGCATCTACTAGAGCCTTGGTGATCTGCGAGGTAGGGATCCCCTTTGCGAGTTGTACCCTAAGCTCCGTGTCTGAAATCTTGGTGGCCCCAAGGGTTAGCCTCGTTTCAGCGATAACCGACTGAGCAAGGTCGCTCGAATTCACTTCAAAGAGTGCCGTCCCGGTCGATATACCGGTCAGCTCAGACAAATTGCCTTGTTTGACTACTTGCCCGCTGTCAACGATCGCTACTGCGTCGCAAGTCTTCTCTATCTCATCCAGCAGGTGGGACGAGATAACGACGGTCCGACCCTCGTCTACAAAACTTCGTATCAGGTGTCTAAATTCCAGGATCCCACCGGGGTCCAGCCCGTTCATCGGCTCATCGAGAATTAAAAGCTCCGGATCCGATAGTAGGCACCGAGCTATCCCAAGGCGCTGGCGCATGCCGAGGGAGTACCCGCGGACCCTCTCAGTAGCACGCTCCCCGAGGCCGACACGTTCTAATGCGCCGGAAATCCTTCCGAATGCTTCTTTGTCCCTGACGGAAGCAAAGACCTCAAGGTTCTCCCTCCCGGTTAAGTGAGGATGAAAGCGCGGTTCTTCAATGATCGCTCCGACCTTTGAAAGAGCAGCACTTCTATGAGATGGAAGTCGATATCCCCTTAGCACCATCTCACCAGACGTAGGCTGGGTGAGCCCGAGAAGCATTCTGATCAAAGTCGTCTTCCCCGCGCCGTTTGGGCCGAGATATCCGAAGGCAATACCCTTCGGAATCGCAAGGCTTACTTGGTTGACCGCAATTCGGTCCCCAAACTTCTTGGTAAGGTTCCTCGTCGTAACGATATTGCTATCGTCAAGACCTTCCAACATCCCCGAACCGGCGTATGTCGATACTTTTGTAGTCATTAATCCAAACTATGCAGAGACTCCTTAGGCAGGTGTCCGCTAGAAGTGGTCGATTTGTCATCCAAAAGTATGAAAACAGAGAGCGGATACCTGGCGTCGGAGACTCGCTTTCGCAATTTCAAAAACAAGGCTGCCGCAATTACAAAGGTGTGGCAGTACCTAGATGGCAGTACCTAGGTGATCCTTTCTGGCGAACCCTAATACCACTAAGCGGCCGGCACCGGAGGTAATCTGAGCGGAATCGTCAATAACTTAAAAAGAATCGAAGCTGGCGACAATAGCGCACTCTGTGGGCTCTGAGTCGTTAAAAATTATCGCCATGAAATATGCCCAAGGCGCGAAGGAATACGAAACTCCTCCTCTAGGACTCTGAAGTCCTACGCCTCAAACTCCGGATGGCACCCCAAACATGTTCTCGGCGTGGCCGGAATCACCCTCTAAAAAATCTTCTCCGCATATCCCGGTGAAGTCGCGACCTCGACTATTCACTGGCCCTTCACCCCAAACATCTAGCTAGTCCGTTCTAATCGGCGACACCAGGGCACATCGTTTCCAGCCGCCCAATCGCCCAGCTAGCCATCTCTGCAAAGTTTTTGCTGAATTGCACACCTTGCGCTAACTATTTGCTAGGAGTCAACCTCGAATTCACCTGCTAGGCACCCAGCGTTTCAATGACACAACAAGTATTGTGCCGTGACTGAAAATGCGAAACACGTAATATCCGGATCTTGTCAAAACAGATCCGTCGGACCGAGCAAAATGCGCGCAAGAGCCCTAAAGACAAGCGGCGCGCTACTCGCTCTTGGTGGGATGTTGGCGGCTTGCGGGTCGAGTACGACTTCAAGTGCCCTGGCGTCGGCTTCAAAAACCCAGCCAACACTTGTCGTATATTCTGCCCAGGGATACGACTCAAGCACCGTTAACGCTTTCCATAAAGCTACCGGTATCCCAGTGTCGCTGGACGATGATTCGACCGGTCCCCTCCTCACAAAGATACAGGCCGAGGCGTCCAATCCAAAGTGGGGACTTCTGTGGGTCGACGGAGACGAGGCGTTCGCGTCTATGGATAAGCAAGGAATGCTGCTTAAGGGCTGGGAACCCAACGTCAACTTCAATTCCCCTGGAAAGGCGCTCATCCCAGCTGATAAAAGTTACATCCCCACGGGCCTGACCATGGCAGGAACTCTGGTCTACAACTCATCAGTAGTGTCTAATCCGCCAAAGAATTGGTCTGACCTACTTTCTTCTAGCTGGAAAGGTCAGATAGGAATGAATGATCCAGCTGTTTCAGGTCCGACATTCCCCTTTGTGGCAGGGATGATGAACTATTTAGGAGGAGTGACCCAGGGTGAAGCCTACTACTCCCAGCTAAAAGCCAACGGTCTTCAGGTATTCCAGACCAATGGGGACACGTTGCACGCACTCGAGACCGGCCAGATCAAACTTGCTCTAATCCAAAGCTCGGCAGGTATCGGCGCTGGAATCAAGGCACCAGGCATTAAGACGGTCTTTTTAGCACCATCTACGCCAATACCAAGCGTGATAGGAATCGATGGCAAGATGCCGCCAGCCGTTATAGCCGAAGCTAAAAAATTCGTTCAGTTCGTTCTCTCACCAGCTGGTCAGAAGGCCATGCAATCGGGAGACCCAACGGGCGACTCTCTTTACTGGCCGGTACTTCAGGGTACTAATCCCCTCCCTGCTGTCCCATCGATCTCTTCGATACAAACCCAAGTCGTCAACCCATACCAGTGGGGGCCACAGGAGGGAACGATAAATACCTGGTTCACCAACAATATCGTCGGATAGCTAAATGCCTTTAACTGTTGTCGATGAACTCCAAATGACAGCTGAATCGAATTCGAGGAGCCGGAAACTATTTTCCGGCTCCTTCGGGTCTTGGACGCCCAAAATAACATCGACGACCCTGTGGGTAATCATGGGGTTGCTCCTGATAATACCCGTCTTGGCATTTTTGGGCCAGGCGATCATACCGGGTTTCCTCGGAACTCCAAAAAACTTAACGGGCTTATCATCTTTCAAAGATGCTCTGACGGGTTCCACCCTTCGTGGCATACTTGACTCCCTGGTAGTCTCCGTGTTCTCCGCCCTACTCGCAGCCGCTGCTGGGATTGTTCTCGCCATCCTGACCAAAAGAACTAATGTGATCGCCAAAAAATGGTGGTCAATGATGATCTGGATTCTCCTCCTCGTCCCCACCTACTTGGTGACCGAAGGCTGGCAGCGCCTATTCGAGCCACACGGAGTTCTCTACAACATCGGCATAAATACTTCTGGCTTCTACCACATCTTCTTCGGTCCGGTTGGGGTCATCGTGGTCTTGAGTACTTCAGGTACGCCGTTTGCCTACTTGGCAATCAGCTCAGGGCTGCTTGGGCTCGGTTCTGAGTTCGAAGATGCCGCTAGGGTACATGGCGGCGGGGTGCTCAGGACGATCAGAGTAGTGCTGCCGATTATTGCTCCAGCAATTATGTCGGCCTTAGCGATAGTGTTCGCCGAATCTATGAGCGATTTTGGCGTTGCGTCGACATTGGCCGCTCAAGCAAACTTCCCAGTCGCCACATACTCCCTATTTAATGCGATCGACTCTTTTCCTTTAAACTTTGGAGTAGCTGCGGCGATAGGCTGGGTACTCGTTGCCGCTGCGGGCATCCCGATTCTAGTTCAGTCAAAAGCCCTAAGAGGTCGCAGCTACGAAGTACTATCAGGAAGAACGAGGGTACCTAGACTCAGCATTCTCTCGAATAAAGGGCAGTTACTAGCGGCGGCGGCACTGGCCGCCTTCTTTGGGGTTGCACTGGGAGTTCCGGCGATCGGCGTGATCAGTGCATCCTTGTTATCTAACTTTGGGGCGAACTTCAGTGTTCACAGCTTGACGCTCGCCAACTACCGTGAAGTGCTGCACTCGCCGCAACTCTTTGCACCACTCTCCCTATCCACGGCTCTTTCATTCTTAACCGCCACTCTCACGGTCGCCCTCGGCATAGCAGTGGCAAGGGCAATGACTAATGGGAGGGCAAAGATGGCTTCGAAGCTAATAGACATGGTCATGTTGGGCTCCGTAGCACTTCCCGGAATAGTCCTTGCGGCGGGGTATATCTTCTTCTACAACCTGCCCGAAATGTCCTCGATCGGAATTAATATCTACGGGACGACCAAGCTCCTGGCTCTCGGGTACCTTGCTGGCGCACTACCCTCGACGGCGCGACTTCTAGTCGGACCCGTTTCTCAAATCCAATCGAATCTTAAAGATGCTGCGAGGGTTCACGGCGCGAACGGGCGCGTCAGCTGGTTAAAAACTCAGCTTCCTCTGCTAGCTCGTCCGGTGTTGTGGGCTTGGTTATTGACCTTTGCCAAGACACTCCTTGAGTTGCCACTCTCCCAACTCCTATATGCTCCAAACCTACCACCAATATCTGTGTCAATAAACAAGCTCACTGCGGGCTATGACTTTGGTGGCGGAACTGCGATGTCGGTTATCGCTCTAACCCTCGCATTCGGGGTTTTTCTGCTAGCGGCGGGCCTCTTCAGGGTACTAGCCCCAGCTGGATGGCAAAAAGTCGGCGAGGGCCTGACCACCAAATAAAAACCATACTTGTCCTCGTCTAATGCCGATTCAACCCCAAAATCTAAGTATTTGACCGAAACCGACCATTATCACAACTATTTGACCAGCAGAGCTGCGCTTAATTAGCTAACCTCAAGACAATGAACATTCCCGGAGTAGAGCCGTTCGGAACTCTTAAGGGATACCGGCGCTCGTGGATGTCCCGCGATCTTGCAGCTGCGATAGCGCTTATCTCCATCGCAATACCGGAGCAAATTGCGACCGCAAGACTCGCCAACATGCCGGCACTGTTGGGTATGTATGCTTTTGTGGCTGGTTCGTTAGCCATATTGATATTTGGATCGACCAGACAAATGTCAGTAGGTGCAGACTCGACGATAGCGCCGATCTTCGCTACTGCCGTAGTCCTGCTTGCCCCAGCTGGCGGCACTAACTATCAGCATCTAGTTACCATGGTTGCCCTCTTCGCTGGGGGTTTCGTCGTTTTTGCGGGACTGCTTAAGTTGGGCTGGATAGCCGACTTAATGTCCACTCCTGTGGTTGATGGAATATTGGCAGGTATTGCATTAGAAATCGTCCTTGGACAACTCCCAAATGCACTAGGTCTTCCCAAAGGTGGGGCCACCGTCCTCTCCAAATTGAGCCATCTAATCAAAAACATCGGCTCGACGAACTTTTGGAGCCTTGGCATCGCCATCTCCGTCATACTGATCGTATATTTGTCCGAAAAAATTGATCGTAGAATTCCCGGAGCTTTCGTAGCCCTAGTAGCTACGATCGTCAGCGTACCGCTGTTCCATCTGCAAAATCACGGAGTGACTATCCTCGGCAAGGTCAGCGGTGGCCTTCCCTCCTTCGGACTTCCAACCATCGACTTTTCGAACTTCAAAATGGTGCTTGGGACTGCCCTCACCGTCGCATACGTGACGGTGGTTCAAACTGCTGCGACAGCGAGACTAGTCGCCACGGAAACTGGCGAAATTGCAAACATCGATGCGGACCTAGTTGGCGTTGGGGCCGGGAGCGTCATCGCCGGGCTTACTGGCGGATTCGCCGTGGACTCGAGTCCTCCGAGAACGGCGTTAGTGGTAAAAACTGGTGGAAAAACTCAGTTAACTAGCGCCTTTGCAGCCCTTGTAATGCTCGGTATCGCTCTGCTGGCCACGCCTTTGATTACCGACCTGCCAAACGCCACCCTCGCAGCAATTTTGCTCGTAGTAGCTACTCGGTTGGTAAGAATCAAGGAATTAAGGACAGTAATAAATTACAACAAGGCCGAATTCGCGCTGGCGATTGTGGCCTTCTTAGCTATCGCAGCCCTCGGAATCGAACAAGGTGTAATAGTAGCCATATTGGTCTCACTCACCTATCGGATCCGCCTCGCAGCACGACCCCGTTTGAGGGTCTTGCAGCGCGAAACCGGGACCGATCACTGGGTCGAAACTTCAGATGCACCAACTGAAAATGTCGAATCACTTCTCGTCCTCCTTGTGGAAGGTCCAATGTGGTTTGGCAACATTCAGTTCATCAAGCGGCATATTCTCAGCGCAATCCACAAAACCACTCCGAAATGTAAAGCTTTGGTGTTAGATGCCGCCGGAGTGGAGGACATCGACTACACCGCCGCAGAGGCCACTTCCGACATGATCAAGGAGTTAGGCCACCAAGAGATCCAAGTCGTTTGGGCAAGGATGGACTCGGCGATTGAAGCGAGACTCCATGAAAGAGACCTAGCAGCCCAGTTTAAAGAGGGCGACTTTTTCTCTAGCGTTGAATCGGCGGTTGACCGCGCGATCACTTTGGTCGGAGATCAAGGCCGAACAGGTGGCGATGGCACCGCTGCCACAAAATGATCTATAGCAATCATCTATATGAATTCCCCTTGTGAGGTTTGACTTCTTTTTTCAAATTCGATTGAAAGCTAGGCCCGGCAACTTCCCGTCGTGAAATTAGCGATTACCGGCGATAAGAGCGATCCCTTGAGATTCGGCCCGCCCAGTGAGATTCATGCCAGCACAATGGCAGACGATTATGCATGATCGTGCGCTGCCGCGGTGACGGCTGGCGGCCGCAAATGTCTCGGTTTCAAAGACCTTATAGAGTTGTCAACTCTGACTTAGTCGCTTTTGACGGCGTCTCAACTGCAAACGAACGACCCTACCGAATGGACTGCTCGCCGATGAGCCCTAACATAGTTTTCGGAGCTAGCCAAAGTTAGTGGGCCGCTTTTTCCGCCGGCACAGCCGACTATGCCCGCAATGATCCGAATTGACAGCTAAATATGGGCAATGAACAACAAAGTAAATCCTCCCCGGCAGCGGTAAAGCCGCGTTTGCGGGGCAGATTGCATCTTTGGGGCTTTGTCGTTTCAATATTTGCCGGAATCGAAATCCTTCGCAGGGCACCTAATAATACAGACATGTTCGCCGTCGGGATCTATGCATTTGCCATATCGGCGATGCTCGGGACTAGTGCGGCTTTGCACGTGCCAGAATGGTCTACGAAGGCACGAAGAAGAATGCGCCGCGCCGACCATTCGACGATCTTCCTTGCAGTAGCTGGAACCTATACTCCGGTCGCCGCTATTGGCCTCAGCGGTAGTACTAGAGACATCGTTTTGTGGGTCATTTGGGGCGGGTCTCTACTTGGGGTCGTGCAGCAGATGATCTGGTTAGACGCCCCAAAGTGGGTATCTGCGCTTGTTTATCTTGCTCTCGGGTGGGCTGCAGTTTGGGTGCTCCCAGACCTATACCACTCGTCAGGTGGGTGGGCGGTGGCACTTATAGTTGCCGGCGGCATACTTTACTCTCTGGGTGCGACGGCTTATGCCACCAAAAAGCCTGATCCCTGGCCAAACACTTTTGGATATCACGAAGTATTCCACTCCTTCGTGCTAGCGGCTGTGGTATGTAACTACGTCGCCATTAGCTACTTCATTATGGGTTGAATTTCAGAGGCAGTCCCTGTTGGTTCAGAGCCACCAACTCCCCGACCGCGCCTCGGATGGGCGGAAAAGGAATAAATGCGGACGACAACGTCTTGTACCAGACAGCAGTGAAAGGTGCAATGCGAAGTGAAAATCGGAGACAAAGTAGCCAACTTCACACTGAAGAATCAAGATGGGGATCCCCTCAGCCTCGCTCGGGTGTTAGAAAATGGTCCGGTGGTCCTATTCTTCTACCCGGCGGCTATGACCGCCGGCTGCACTAAAGAAAGCTGCCACTTTCGCGATCTAAAGGCCGAGTTCGACCAACTAGGGGTTCAGCGAGTAGGCATCTCTATGGACAAAGTCGACAAGCAGAAACAATTCAGCGATACCCACGGCTTCGATTATCCCCTTTTATCCGACGAAGATGGTTCGGTAGCCGAGGCCTTCGGAGTCAAGAGGTCAATAGGAATTCTTCGGACCAAACGCCAGACTTTCGTCATCGATAAAGACTCAACGGTGCTGGCGATCTTCAAGTCCGAATTCAACATGAATTCGCACGCAGAGGAGGCCATTGAGTTCTTTAGGACCAACCGATCGGATCCCGCTAGCCAGAACTAGCTACGTTCCCAATTCTGGTGCTAAGTGACATTTTTTTGAACATTAATTGAACAACGCGGAAAAACTCCCTGAATTCTCCGAGTCTACTCGAGCTTATTCGGACAAGTTTCTGTCGCTTTGACCCGAAAAAAATCTCAACTAATTACCATGGTAGGAGCATCTCACATGCCGATTGTCGCATTGAGATCTAGCTTGCGCAATCCTGTGGATTCCCAAAATAGAGCGTAGAAGGAGGTCGAGAACAATTAAACCCCCAAGTCTGTGGGCCCTAGCGCCCACAACGAAAAAATATTCGACCGCCGGTAGTCGCTCCTAGGCCATTAGCCGATCTTTTGATCTGTCCTCGGGGCTCATTAACACCGCGCTAACCCCTCCAGGAGACAGGATGACAGAAAAAAGAAAAACTCTTTTGCGGGTAAGACCAAGGGTGACGGCACCGAGCGCAACTGCTGAAGGCCAGCAGTCAACCTCAACCCAAGCAAGCGCAGTTTTGGATTCAGCACACCTTGGCGACATTATCGGCGCCTTTGGAACAATTAAAGTCGACCAAAATAAGGCGCGCCGCACTGGTTGGCGCAAGATCTTCACGCTGTTGGCAATCATGGGCCCCGGACTTGTGGTTATGGTGGGCGACAATGATGCCGGCGGAGTAGCTACATACGCCCAAGCCGGCCAAAACTACGGACCGCACCTTCTGTGGACGCTTCTACTTCTGGTGCCCGTACTTTATATCAACCAGGAGATGGTAGTAAGGCTCGGAGCGGTAAGCGGAGTCGGCCACGCAAGGCTCATCTTCTCCCGTTTTGGAAAATTCTGGGGTGCATTTTCGGTCATCGATCTCTTCATTCTGAACGCTTTGACTGTGATAACCGAGTTCATCGGAGTAGACCTAGCTCTCAGATACTTCGGCATCCCCAGCTATATCGGCATACCAGCAGCTGGGATCCTTCTGTTTTTGTTTGCCTCTGGCGGAAGCTTCAGAAAGTGGGAAAGGTGGATGTACGGGCTCATCGCATTGAATCTGGCGGTGATTCCCATGGCAATTTTGGTCCATCCAAACTACGCTACGGCGACAAAATACACGCTCATCCCGAACTTTCCAGGTGGACTGAACTCCGGACTATTGCTCCTTATCATCGCGATAGTTGGCACGACAATAGCCCCCTGGCAACTCTACTTTCAACAGTCAAACGTGGTGGATAAGCGGATAACTCCACGCTGGATCAAGTACGAACGCTTAGATACGGCAATCGGCGTCGTGCTGACCGAAATTGGCGCAGCCGCTCTAGTCTGCGTGACCGCCTACGCACTCGGACACACCCACGCCTTTGGGAACTTCAGCAATGCCCTTGACACAGCTAATTCACTCAAAGCACACGCTGGTGGGTTGGTTGGAGGCCTCTTCGCCATTGTTCTATTGGACGCTTCTTTAATAGGGGCATCCGCAGTTACCCTCTCCACCACCTATGCCCTGGGGGACGTATTTAAAGTACGACATTCGCTCCACTGGAGTCCGAGGAGGGCACCAGTCTTTTACCTCATTTACGCTGGTCTACTGGTAGTTAGTGCTATCGTCGTGCTGATTCCAAATGCTCCGCTCGGTCTAATAACCACCGGAGTGCAGGCGCTCGCTGGAATACTTCTGCCGTCTGCAACTGTGTTTTTAGTCCTCTTGTGCAATGACAAAGATGTCCTTGGCCCATGGATCAACACACCAATTAGAAATGTTGTCGCCGGAGCTATTGTGTGGATTCTCATTCTCATGTCATTAGCTCTGACCGCTGCGACGATGTTTCCTCAAATTTCCGGGTCCGAGCTTACTTCTGGTCTTCTGATTGGGGCTGGGGTCGGAGCACTAGCGGGATTGGTTGGATTTATAGGCTCAAAATTGCCTTCCCGTAAAAACGGGGCAGCAAGTCTCCCTCCTGAGCGGGCAAGCGAACCGGTCGACAAGGACACTTGGCGCACTCCACCTCTTGACACCCTTCCAAAAGCGAAGATTCACATTACGAGTCGGATTGGATTGACCGTCCTCCGTCTCTACTTGGTACTAGCCGTGGTATTGGTTTTCGTAAAGATTGCTCAACTCGCAGGCCACTAAGGCTGTTCCCTATGCCGCAACCCATCCAAAGCGCTTTTGCGGCACAAAAGCGCCGGGGTCGCGTGCTCACGAACCCACTTTGATCCGCTTTGAACCGTTGCATCCGAATGATCAATAGTGAGTCTATTCACCAGATGCACCTTTTACAAGGTT
>JAJZCF010000057.1 GCA_021846265.1 Actinomycetes bacterium
TGAGATTCGAGCTCAAGGTCGGTACAGTATTTTGCGCCTTTGATCATTCCTTGAGTGGCCAGCCGTTCCGAAAGAACCATTCCTATGGCAAGCTCGAAATCTTTTCCAGGCGTGCGCATGGACGTGCTAACTGGGACGATCCTGCCAGAAGGGGTTTGGATCCGTACCTCGAGAGGCTCCTCTTCGGCCACGAGATCTACAACTCGCGACGAAGAATCTCCTTTGAATCTCGTAACAAGCAACCGGCTCGTCTTAGTCCTCATCGAGAGTCACTCCTTGTGCTCACCCGTCACTTACCAATCTAACAGGAGCTAGAGACTACCAAGAGGCACTGATCGGCTAGACAATTTGGTTTACTAAGTTGCTATCAACCACAAATAAATTTTTCGCTAAGGTATTGGGTGCTAGGTTCTTAAATGCAAGCTCGTGTTCGAAATTGAGGCGGTCAAAGGCATTTGGATGAAATTTATTAGGGCACAATTGGTCGACGATCGCTCTGTCTCGGTATGACGGGATCCCTTTAAAGTCATGAGTGCAAAAGAGTATTTCGCTAAGGATAGTCAGAGCTTTGCGACTAGAAGAGCCAAGGCTGTAGCTGTTTCAAAGGGTCCGAAGAGGACGACCTCAAACCTAAGGCGCAGTGTCCAGAGCAGATCCTTTGGTGCCGCAATAGTCGTTCTGAGGGCATTTTTGGGCGCGACCTTCATCTTTGCTGGTCTTCAGAAGTTGGCAAATCCGGCATTTTTCAATGCCGCCAATCCAGGTTCAATTCAAGCCCAAATAGCGGCCTTTCACAGAACATCTCCCATTGCTGGCCTGCTGGGAGTGGCAGGACATAGCGCAGTGGCTTTTGGGATAATTATTGCTCTATCCGAGCTGGCAGTCGGACTTGGAGTTACTTTTGGTGTTTTGACTAGAATCGCTGCGCTGGGTGGCATGCTCATATCTACCCTGTTTTTTCTATCCGTCTCATACCATGTGAAGCCCTACTACTACGGTTCCGACATAGTTTTTGTTTTTGCTTGGACGCCTCTAGTAATCAAGGGTGACGGGGGGCTGTTTTCTCTATCCCTAGCGTTACGCAGAAGATTGTTGAAGACGCCAACACCTAAGTACGTAGAGATCAGTTTTGACAACCTCGCCGCAAACTGCGCTAACAGGGAAGGGGACAGCTGCGGTGAGCTTGGACAAGACGTGAAGTGTGCTCTGGATGTCTGTCCGTTGATTCACATTCAAGCCAAGCGAAGTGAGCCTACGGCAGTTGTACCGCAAGATTACGAAGGTGATAGGCGGCGGTTTTTGTCTTTTGCACTTCCGGTTGCCTTAGTAAGCGTTCTTGAGGTCACTGGCGCAACCTTGACAGCCTCCATCGGGAAAGCCCTTGCCCCAAAGGGAAGTTTTCAGGCCGCTTCAAAACCTTTGAGCATTTCAAACAGAGTCACTGCAGCCTCAAAGAGCAGCTCTCTTGCCACCACGACAACCCACAGCGCCACTAGTTCGAAGGAGAATCCTGCGATGAAACCTAAGGGCGTTTTAATCGGACCTGCATCGTCCGTCCCGGTGGGTCAGGTCGCATCCTTTTCGGATCCCAAAACGGGCGGCCCAGCATATCTGCTCCACCCCAAAGCTGATACCTGGGATGCCTTTTCGGCCATCTGCCCTCACGCTGGATGCACCGTCATGTATGAGCCAAGCAATATATTTGCGTGCCCCTGCCATGGGTCTGAGTTTCAAGCCGATTCCGGAATGGTGATTCAAGGACCTGCGGCGGTAGGCCTATCTCGAATTTTAGTGGTTGACTTCTTGGGTGAACTTTACGTGGAAAACTAGCTTTTCCGAGGCGACCCACTTGACTAATTCGATGAGATTAAGCCTTCGAGGTTGATGGCGAAGCGACTTTGCAGGCCTTCGGCACTGGTGCTGACTGTGCATGGAACGTCGGACCCCCGTAGCACAAGCTATTTGTTGAAAGTTTCTTTCATTTTGTCGACTAGAACCCCGAGCAAAAGGGTCGTAAGTTGCTCCCTATCAGGTCAGTCATTCAAATCAAAGATACGTGCTGGAATAGGAGAATGATGTTGTCCGAGTGGGCAGAGCAAAAGGACATCCACTATTAGACGGCCCAGGAATGGCTCGAATACGGAAAGCTCCTCTTTCTTGAAATGCTTGACCAATTTGGCCTTGGCTTTGCACTGCTATCTAGGATAACCATAGAGACGACCTGGGCATCCAAGGGGGGAGAGGGCGGCGGCGTTCGCTAGCGCAGCCACCTCATCGGTGATTGAAGCTGTAAATTAGCTTGCGAAAGGAGGCAATCACAACTTTTCGGTGAACCAGGCTCCTCAAGCCTGACGAGGCCTTTTAAGTCCGCCGAGTAAGGCACGCCGGCGGTTGGGAGCGAGGGCCCTTTAGCACGGGTCTGCTTTGATCGGTGCAAAATACTACTTGGCAGGCAAGGTTGGAGAGTAGTAATAGCGAACTTAGCCCCGAAAGAGACGGGTGAACTGGGTTAGGACTCTGTATCGATCATCTACTACTTTGACACGCGGTTGAATTGCCTGGTTTTGCTCTGAAACACAGGGCCTCAAGTAGCAAAGGGATACTATAGGGCAATTGTTGGGCCAGAGCATGGCTTACCAGTGGGTCGTCATCCATGCTACGACCTTTGATCGGCCAAAAAAGCTCCGCCATTCAGGTAAAAAGGGATGCCTCTTGGTCAAGATAGTGCGGCCGATACGGAATCAATTTTTGCCTCTGTTTCGGCGAATTCCGAGTGTGCGTCACTTCCAGCTACAATACCTACCCCTGTCCGAATTTCAGCTTGATGCCTGATGAACCTTACGTTTCTTAGGGCGAGATAAAGATCGGCGTCTCCGCTTGAGTCGATAGTTCCCACTATTCCCGCGTAGAGATCTCTGGGGCTATCCTCCAAGCGGATGACCTCTTGGACTGACAGCGCCTTGGGATCACCTGCAACGGCTGCCGTGGGTGCTATCTTCGCTAAAACGGTAAGCGGGTTTAATCCCTCACTTATGGTTCCGGTAATCGTAGTCATTAGATGCTGTACGGGGCCGAATGTTAGAACTGAAGGTTGATCCGAGTGCTCGATATCACTCGAAAACTGCGACAGTGCCTCTGTGATCCCCTGGACCACTATGGCGTGCTCCCTCGTGTCTTTTTCGGACTCGAGAAGTTGTTCAATTAGGCCTTTTCGACGAGTACCAGCTAGTGGTCGCGACGTGATGCGTCCTGAGTCGATTGAAAGCACTAGTTCCGGTGATGCGCCAGCATAATTTCCGAAAAGATAGCTTAAAGCACTCGGGTAGTATCTATGGAGCCGAACGAAGGCTTCCGAAACCGAAGCACCGTGAGCGGGTTCGAAAATGGCGGAACGGGATAGCACTATTTTCCGAAGCCTCCTCTTTGCAATTAGCGAAAGAGCCTCTTCCACCATTTCCGCCCAATGTTGGCGATCTGGCCTGTCAATTCGTTTGGCAATTACTGGGCCTGGGCGAGGATCCAACTCTAAAGCTATGCGTAGGAGTTTTTCGGCCAGCACCTCGATTCCATCAGAATTTGCCTTGGGGCCTACATTTTGAAACAGGGTCGATGTACGATTTTCCGCCGAACGAAATACTAGTTTTGGGATGGTAATCGTTCCAGGTTTTGCAGGATCAAAAGGAAAGGCCACTGAGGCAGTCACGACTCGCCCAAGTTGCTTCGAGTACTCTTGCAGCTGTTTAAAGGCGTCATTGAGTTGGTCGGGATCTGAAAGACCATGCTTGAGGTGTAGCTGGTCGGATTCTCCGATCATGACCCGAGAGGACAACACACCCCCCAACGCCGTCGCATCTAGTCCGAGCTGGCTGGCCGCCATCACCAGCTGTGAAGCTGTTTGAGGTGTTGACGAAGCCACGTCGTGGGTGGTTTCTGGGTTGATCAACATCTTAACTCCTTGTTGCCATGATGATTTGTGCAGCACCTAGTCCTACGCTTACCCGTTCGAATCCGCTAAACCCTGAGGCGGACATCATCGTTTGAAGCTCAACTTCTGATGGAAGATATTCAACTGACTGAGGTAAGTATCGGTATGCCGATTGATCAGACATTGCTCCTCCGATCACTGGGACTACGTGATTGAAATATAGGGAATGCCCAGCCCTGATTAACGCATTCTTTGGAGTCGCTACCTCAAGTATGCCCACCCGACCTTCGCTTTTGATTACTCGAGCAAATTCAGCGAAAACCATTTTTAACTCAGTGAAATTTCGAATCGCAAAGCCGCAGGTTAAGCCTGAAAAAGAGGCATCTTTAAACGGTAGATTAACCGCAGAGCCTTGGACCAGCGCAACCCCCGAATGATTATGTTTTAGCATTCCAAATGACAAGTCGACGCCGGTTGGATCGAGGGCCGAAGCTTTCAGAAGCTTCAGAAAGTCGCCCGTACCGCAGGCCACATCTAATACCTTTTGCCCTGGACCCAAATCCAGCCGGCGCACGACCTCTCTCCTCCACCCCTGATCGAGGCCAAAGGTCATCAAGCGATTTACAAGATCGTACTTTGGAGAGATCCTGTCGAACATGCCTTGAACGAAGGATTGCTTGTCTGTATATGAAGGTAACGGGCTTCGTTTCATTTAACATCTCTTCGGTTTTGCAATGAAGTTCCTATTCTTTGCGAAATGAGTTCAAGTTCAGTTTGCGAGCCCGTTGCCATCACGGCATTTAGCGAGCGACGAAGGAGCTCACTCCTAAAGTGGTTAACTACTAACGCAGACGATGCCTCAAAAAGTTCGTCAAACATTTCTAGCACCGACTGGCTTGTTCGATTCGGGTTCCTTCGGATGTGTTCATCGAAGACACTCACCGCTAAGTCAAGCACGTCGTCGATACTGCTTTTATACCTTTTAGCTATTTCCATAAGGCCAGCCAGAGGAAGCCCAGCACGAAGTAGTTCAAGAGCAGCCCTCGCCGACAGAAGGTCGAACTCACTGAAGTATTCCGTCTTTCCGATCGTTGTCGGCTCAATAATTCGGTCGGCTATAAGGGCAAGGAGTATTGCTTCTGGCAGCTCGGTTTCCTCGGAAAGCTTGCTAAGGCCGAGCAGCCGCACCGGGCTGTAAGAAAATTCAATCTTGTCCGATTCAGGACTTCGATGAAACCTACTGAGTTCCGATTTGATTGCGGCAAGACTCCATCCGGCTTTTTTTAGCTCGGACACCCGGCGAAGTATCTCAAGATGCTCTTGATTGTAGATGGCTATTCGTCCGGTCCGAATTGGTGGGGGCAGTATGCCGATGGATTGGTAATAGCGGATCGTGTCGACCGAAGTTTCGCTAAGTACTGAGAGTTCCTCGACACGAAATGCTTGATCGGCAGACTCGCTTGACTCTACTGGCGATTCAAACGTCGTCTTCTGGTAGTCGCTCTGAGTCACAGGTATAATTATAGGAGTTAGAACTCACAATATGGGAGTTCTACACGGTTTCGGCTCACAACCCTGACTTTAGGCGAGATTATCGCTGCTGGCGGGCCGGACCTAAGTAGTTTTTTGGCAGGAGTACCAACTAGAACCCTCAAGCTAATCCGTAATAGATGATCCGCAATGACGACAATTAGCGTAGCCCCTTGAAGTCAATTTATTGCACTCTGGGCAGCGGTAGGGCTTAGTTCTTCCGGTCACGAGCCGAAATGCAGCGTGAATCAGCATAGACCCGATCGCAACTACGAACAAGCCCTCCAGAAAGTCCCTAAATAGTATTGAAGCCGATGCAAGTGCGAGAACCATCTATGTAAAGCCTAGGACACGATCGATTATTTTCCTTCGGGGCTTAGTTCTGGTCTACTTGGAGTAAGAATTTCCATTCTTACCGTCGCCATGTTTCTTACTCTTTCCAATGGCTTCAAGTAGCTCTAGCCTCAAGCCTTCTACATCTGGAAGGGTTACCTCGGGGTATTCAGGAGCTATCTCCCTCAACAATCTGACGACCAATGACATCACCGCCCAGTCGCGATACCACTTGTGGTTTGCTGGGACGACGTGCCAGGGCCGATGGTGGTCTGAAGTGCGCGAAACTACTGCGCTATATGCTTTGTGAAATTCAGGCCAGTGGCTGCGCGTTTCTAGGTCGGCCTCGGAAAATTTCCAATGCTTTTTTTCGACATCGATCCGGGACAGTAGCCTTTCGGCCTGTTCCTCAAAAGAAATATGCAAAAATACCCGCAGGATCCGAGTGCCATTATTTTCAAGATTTGCTTCGAATTCCTCAATCGAACGAACTCGTTGCTCCAAAACTTCTTGCGAAAGCCTTCCATAGGCAAGGGGAACAATGAGATCTTCATAATGAGATCTATTGAAAATAGTAATCATGCCGTTTGCTGGACTTTTGGAGTGAATTCGCCACAGAAAATCGTGCGATAGCTCAAGGGGCGTTGGGGCTTTGAATCCGCAAACTGTTACGCCTTGCGGATTGATGCCATCGAACACTCGCCTAATGGTGCCGTCTTTCCCCGCAGTATCAAGGCCTTGGAGAACTAAAAGTACTGAGGACTTCGCCTGGGCATGCAGCTTCTCCTGCAGGATGCCCAGTTCTAAACGAAGCGACTCAGTCTCAAGGAGACACTGCTCCTTGGAAAAGGCCGTTGGAGTAGATTCGGGATCTATCTCCTTGAGGACTTTACTTTCTTTGTCCAAAGTCGACGCCCGAGCGGTGATCTTGAGCGAATTCCAAAGACCATCTATTGTCTTTTGTTCGAGGTCCATCGCAATCTTTAGCTAATTATCCTCTCACTGTGCACGTCGGTTCTCTACGGCGTCTAAGCGCTGAAGAAACTTTTATTCGTAGTATCGAAACACTATTTGAGTAGCGAGGGAAGGCTTGGTTGAACCTTCCGTCTCTATAGTGATATCGACTAAAGATTGGGCTCCGCCCTGGATCTCTTCGACCCCTGCCAGGGTGGCGCCAAGACGCACTTTGGATCCAGAAGGGACCGGAGACGGAAACCGGACCTTGTTCGCGCCATAGTTGATCGCCATCGATACGCCGCTCACCGATAGTACTTGCTCCAATAACATTGGTATCAGACTCATAGTCAGGTAACCGTGCGCAATCGTCGTGCCAAAAGGTCCCGAAGCGGCCCTTTCTGGATCGACGTGAATCCACTGGTGATCGCCAGTAGCATCGGCGAATAGATTTATCTGCTCCTGGGTAATTTGATGCCAATCAGAGTACCCAATGTGCTCGCCAACCTTCGATTTTAATCCGGCAATGCCGTCAATTTGTTGTGCCATAGTAAAAGTTCTACCATCATTACGCTATCTTGCGTTCGCAGCTAAGGCTATTGGAACCATATTTTTTGATATTCTCTGCTAGATGGCGCGAGTAGCGCTACTGCTAGAGCGACTTCAAAAAATAGATTGAATATTCCGACTGCGGCGAGCACGGAGAAGCCATACTGGACAGTGTAAAAGATCAAGTAAGCGAGGGGAAGTACCGCTGCGGTGACGGCCGTGTAGTACCCCCACTTCCTATCGTTGGCAGTTCCCATGGCACCAGCAACGCATAGAACGGTCAAAATTAGCAGTAGAAGGTCAAATCCCCCTAATACTCCATTTAACAAGTCGAATGCAGCAGTTACATACAGCAGCATTACGCCATACTGGAGGGCCTGCGGTTGAGATTTATTGAGCCATTTGCGATCCACTAAAAAGAACTCCTTAGTACGTTTTCTATACCAGCTCCGGGCTGATCATACTGCTCAAGCTGGTCGAAACTAGAGCTAAAGGTAGCAAGGTCAACCAATTTCACAAAAAGTTAACCACGCAACCATTAAACACATGCTTATTTTGGCACAGATAGATCAGAAAATGCTGTGACGCTACCCGGAAGCCGTCTCGCTTTCCCAACAACGTGTTTTCTGTTAGCAAGCTGGCCGCAAGCAGCGGCAATCTCAGCGCCCCTGGTGCTTCGGATTGTAACGTTGCAACCCAGACTTTCCAAGAGGTTGGCGAACTCATGAACCCTCGAGAGGCTGCTACCTGAGGCTGGCCATCCAGGTGTTGAATTCAGTGGTATGAGATTTATGTGGGCCCCTACTTCTAAAGCCAGTCCCGCCAGTTCTTTTGCGTCCTGGTCTGAATCATTTACGGAGTCCATCAGCGCCCATTCAAAGCTCACGCGGCGGTTGGTGGCGATTCTGTAATCGTTGATTGCTTCCATCAAAACCGAGATTGGATAGCTTTTGTTGATCGGAAGAAGGCTTGAACGCAGAGCGTCATTTGCGGCATGCAAGGATACAGCGAGGTTTACTTGGATTGGAACTTCAGCCAGACGACGAATACCCGGAGCAATTCCGACTGTCGACACGGTGAAGCTTCTTGCTCCGATGGCGAATTCACGGTTCATCAAGTCGATAGCCCTTATCAAAGCGGTAAAGTTTGCGAGTGGCTCACCCATGCCCATAAATACCACGTTCGATACTCTTTGGTTTGCTCCTAGTGCCCTGAGTCGCCGGGAGGCGATAAAGACCTGTTCGATGATCTCCCCCGAGCTCAGCTGCCTAAAAAATCCAGCCTGACCAGTTGCGCAGAAGCCACACCCCATTGCGCAGCCAACCTGCGTGGAGACGCACACAGTGTCTCGCCGGCTGTAGCGCATCAAAACGGTTTCTATTTGATTGGAGTCATGCAACCCCAACAGCCACTTAATCGTTGTCATGTTGTCGGACTTGAGCTCTGATACCACCTCCAACGCTTTGGGCGAGAGTTCACTGAGTATCTCCCGAAGAGCTTTTGGCAGTGAAGTCAGTTCATGCGGCAAAGTGAAGCCCCTATAGAGGCCTTCCCAGACCTGTTTAATCCTATACTCGGGCTGGTCTTCAAGTAGTTTTGACCACTGGTCGTATTCGACGTCAAAGACTGACTGATATAGGGGTAGGGTATTATTCATGAGCGCGGCTCGTTTCGGGGTAACTGGTTTTTTAAATCGTAATACGGATGAGCGCGCCTCCAAAGCGGCTGGCGGCGATACCGGCGGTACCGAGATCATGGGGCACGGCGAGCATCGAGACATAACCGGAGGTGCAGCGAGGGCGGCGGTGTTCGGTGTCTCAGATGGCCTGGTAACAAATGTATCTTTAATCCTCGGAGTCGCCGGAGCACATCCCACGGGTGGGTTCGTTCGTTTAGCCGGCTTGGCCGGACTTGTAGCCGGATCTTTCTCGATGGCTTTGGGCGAATACGTTTCGATGCGTGCCCAAAGAGAGCTTTTTGAGCGCGAGATAACCATAGAGGCCGAGGAGATAGCCAAGCGCCCCGAATCCGAGACAAGAGAATTGACGCGGCTTTATGAAAGTAGGGGAGTTCCGCGAGAACTTGCTGAACAGATCTCGAAGATACTTATGGCAGACCCGAAGGTAGCGCTTTCGATCCACTCGATGGAGGAGCTGGGTGTCCATCCAGACTCAATAGGGTCTCCTATCCAAGCAGCGCTATCGTCGTTTTTGGCTTTTGCTCTCGGCGCCATAATCCCCCTATTCGCCTGGTTTTTTGTGGCCGGATCGGTGGCAGTGTGGATCTCAATTGGAGTGTCGTTTGTCGCCTCAGTGTTAGTCGGAGGTGCCTTAGCCATCTTTACGGGTCGCTCGATTTTCAAGAGCGCCGCCAGACAGGTACTTTTGTCTTCCATCGCCGCTGGAGTTACTTATCTCGTCGGAATGCTCGTAGGTCATACCGTCTAAGCATTTTGTAAAGATGACCGGCTTTTTATAATTGCGGATACTCTATAGGGTATACAGAATTAGTTCAAAGAACTTCTTAACTCAAGACGACGGGCAGAGATTTTGCCTACGAAACGGAGGCTATCACCAATGGCGGATAAGTCTGTGACTCTAAGCGAGACCAATGAATCAGTTGATGCGATTACCTTTTATTTTGATCCGGCCTGCATATGGACTTGGGTTACTTCACGGTGGCTAAATAACCTAGTTGAGCAGGGAAAGGTAAGTGTTGAATGGAAGCCATTCAGCCTTTCGCGGCTGAACCGTGATAAAGAACTGCCGGCCGAGAACAGGGTGAAGTTGGCGGCTTCGACTAAGGCCCTGCGAGTCATCGCTGCGCTCCTTCTGGATGGTGAAAGAGCTAAGGTAGCTAGCTTCTACACACGCCTTGGGCAGGCCTGGTTTGTCAATAAAGCGGAGGACCTTGAATTAGCCCTCAAGGGTATATTGGCGGAGCCGGATTTGGAGGATTACGCTCGCTTTACCGATGACCCAAAGATGGACGAAGAGATTGCTCGTTACCACGATTTTGCATTTTCTTTGGCCGGTCCTGATGTGGGATCTCCAATCTTGACTTTTGCGTCGGGTGGATCTGCTTTTTATGGTCCAATCATGCACCAAGCGCCATCGGCCGAAGAGGGTGTCAGGTTGCTCGAAGCGGTGAAGACTTTGGCCCAGTTGGAAGCTGTCTACGAAATTAAAAGGGGTCGCACTAATGGACCCGAAGTGTGATAGTCACACTTTCGAGGGCGAAACGATCGTCGGAGTCATTCCGAGCTGCAAGTTGTTTGGCGAAAATTCTCCACAACTAGGTTAGTGTCCACGCTACATTTGGGTTGGTTGAGCCAAATTGCTTAATGCGTAGCGACCCAGCAAAGGTCCGCTACTTGGGTGGCGCCATTGAGTCAGCGCTACGAGCTGCAGATCTGTTCACTCGATGAGATATCCGCAGTGTAGGCCCGATCAAGATGGTCTATCTTAAATCCCAGCTCCTCGTAAAGTTTCAAGGCGGAAAGGTTTCCCGAATCTACATATAACATCGCCTGGCTCAATCCGAGTTTTGACAGCTGACAGAGTGCATAGATGCACATTTGCCTTCCGATCCCCCTTCCTGCGTAGGCCGGGTCAGTAGCTATAACGTAAATCTCGCCAAGAGCCGGTTCGTGATCCGAGTGTATTTTCGTCCAACAAAAAGCGGCAAGTTTTCCATCGATGTGATGCAGGAAAAACCCAGAAGGGTCGAACCAAGGTTCGGCCTCTCGTTCAACTATGGTGTCTAGGTGCCAGTCTCCCTGTTCTGGGTGCCAAGCGAAAGCCCGGTTGTTAACGGCGAGCCAATCGTCCTCGTCCTCGCCAACGATGAAGTTTCGAGCTTTAAAACTGACATCTGGTTTTAGCTCCGTTGGTAGGGGTAGTCGCATCTGCAGGAGATCTCGTCCTCTAACAAGGCCCGCTGACTCGGCCAGGGAGTCAAAATATGCAGTAGGTTTGGCAATCCATAGGTGTAGATGCCCTCCTCCTTGCCTAGATATCTCTCGAATGCCCGCATTTAGTAAATCTTGTCCGACCTCAGTTTTTTCATTTCGAAACTGTGGATGAATGAGCAACTCCAGGGCCCACGATTGCGATCCCTTTGATATCTGAAGGTAACCAGCTAGTTGAGACTGTCCTGGAGCATGAGCGGTTAAACCTAAAACTCCTTTTCTTCCTCCTTGGACAAGGTCGAGCCAAGTATGGTCCTCAAGGGCTTTATGAAGGTCAGCGAGCTCAATCTCCTTGGCGAGGCGCAGGATAGCAGATATATCGCGCTCTCCAACTCGCCTTTTAATCTCGATACTGTCCATAAGTTACAAAATAGTATGAATATCAACGAATTGAAAAGTCCTGCGTCCGACTTGGGGCGCAACTGCTTGGTAAACTCCAGGTGAATCTGGATTGGATTGCCTTCAAAAGAGTTGGTTGAGGAGTATTGTGAGTCCGCTTGTTCGGGTAGGTACAAAGGACGATTCAGTAGAAATAGTTCGGCTGAGAAGGTTGATGTTCGAGGAAATGGCCCTGGGTAGATCTCGATCAGGAGCATGGGAAGGCGAGTGTGTAGCTTTCTTCGAACGCACTATCGATGACGGCTCTGTCGTTGTAGTGGTGGCCGAGGATGCTGAGTCGAAAAGTGGCGGCCTGGTTTCCACGACGGCGGCGAGTATATTTCCTCGCTTTCCGGCTCCAGGAATGGCGTTTGCAAACGAGGCCCGTTTAACTTCGATATTTACGGTCCCTGCATTTCGACGATCTGGTCTCGCCAAGGCGACAATGTTGCTGATGGTGGAGGTCTTAAAGGCTAAGGGGGTTGGTAGAGCGGACTTAGCGGCCACTCCAGAAGGCGTTTCTCTGTACCGAGGTCTCGGTTTTACCGAGCCGCTGAATCGGGTCCTTGTCTGGAAGATGGATGAGGCCTAGTAATTACGGTTTCGATGCGCCTAAGCTGGGGCTGGACAGAGCCGATCTGAAGGGTTTTCGACGCTACAAATCTTTGTGACCCAGAGTGACTCCAGCTTAATAAAGACAAAGGATGATTTAGTATTGTCTGATGCAGGACAATAAGAAAGAGCTGGTCACAAGGTTAGCCCTGTCGTATCCGGGAGACGCTGCCTCCCTCTGCGAACTTCATTTTGACGGGCCGTTTCAGCTGGCAGTGGCTACCATTTTGTCCGCCCAATGTACGGACCAGGTTGTCAATTCCGTGACGGAGGTTCTGTTCAGACACTTTCCTGACGCTAAGTCCCTGGCTGCAGCCGATCCGCAGACGATCGAAGGGATCGTAAGACCGACTGGATTTTTCAGAAATAAAGCACAAAACATCATATTCTTCTCAAAAGAAGTGATGGAGCGATTTGCTGGACAAGTTCCAGATTCTATTGACCAGCTCGTTGGGCTCAGTGGCGTGGGTCGAAAAACCGCCAATGTGATAGTCACCGTTGGATTTTCAAAGCCAGGAATAGCCGTAGACACCCACGTCATTCGGCTTTCGAACCGGCTTGGCATCACTAACTTCAAAGACCCGGTAAAGATCGAGATGGACCTTATGAGCTGGTTAGATCCTAGTGAGGCGGCTGCATTCGGTTTGAGATTGATCCTCCACGGAAGACGAGTTTGTTCGGCAAAGAGGCCAAGGTGCCAAATGTGCTCCCTTGGAGACATTTGTCCCAGTTTTGGTGCTTTCTAATCAAAGTTGTACCAGAAAGTGAGAACCTTTTATTGGCGGTTGAAC
>JAJZCF010000058.1 GCA_021846265.1 Actinomycetes bacterium
AACGCCAATCTTGGACTGCCCGGCCGAGGGTTTCGCTTACCTCGGTCATTAGCAGCGGGGCCAGCGACGCCGCTGTGACCTGGCCGGAGCTGAGGCGATCGTTTGCGTGAAAAGTATCCCAAAATCGTACAAGTCCGCATTCGCCGTCGGCATCGAACACCTTCGCTGCGAGACGCTGCCACCGATACTGGTACCAGACGTAGTTCAGCGGGTTCATCGGGTCATCACCACCCGTGTAATGGGCTTCAAGTTCTTCCAGCGTGCTATAACCATCTGCGCGCATCCGAGAGCGTAGGCGCCGACTCTGCGCCCCCACGGTGGAGAGCACTTCAAGGTTGTTCAGATTATCCGGCTTTCTCGTCGCGACGAAAGCGTGGAGGGCCAGGTTTGCGAAGATCTCGCTTAACCAGAAGGTCGGTAGCCTGAGATCCCCGAGCGTTTCGAATGCGTGGCCGAGTTCATGGATCGTGACGAGATCGAAGAATGGCTGGAGATCCAGGCCGCCCGCGCCATCGGGGTATGTCGCGAGCAGCCGCATGTAAGAGCGCTGTGACACCTCGTGGAGGTCCTGTTCCATTGCTGTCCAGAAGGCTCCGCTACCGGACGGCATCACCACGATCCCGGGACGGATCTGACCGTCGTCATCGTTAAAAAACGGCAACCCGTATGGCTGCCTACCCTCCCATTCTGTCTCATTGGCCACGATCAGGGCAATATCAGGCTTAACTCCTGAAAACAGACGACTGAAGTAGCAGTAGCCGTCCGCGGCGACATCGGCAGCGGCCTGCGCCCGAACCAGTGACCCATTGCCGTAACGCACCTCAAACGGATAGCCGCCGAGGTGAGCGAACTCTGATCCCATTGCCACCAGACAAGCCTACCGATCAACTGCTCTACAGAGGGCGATTTCAGCGGCTACGAGAGTTCCTGTTGCCGCACCCCTCGCATGCATTGCTCCTTTGCCGACGGCATCGCTGTGCTTCTTTGACCCCGCTGGGTCCGAGACGGCTTGGGATCTTCTCAATCCTGCCTGCACTGCAGGAAAAGTAGCAAAGGAGGTGGGTTAGCGCTACGACAGATAGACGCGCCATCGGAAGGGTTAAAAGGGTTGGTGTTAGGGGTTAAAGGAATAGCAGTTCCAATTTATTGGATTACCGGAAACTTTTCAGTGAATTGAAATAAGGAATTAAAGGAAAGCCCGAATAATCATAAAGAGCGATCTTGGCCTTTGTCCTGTCTATCAGCAGCCTGCTGCTCGCACGAGTGCGCATCTGTTTATCTCCGTTCTTGCCTATCACCTCTACGGAGCAATCGGCTATGAACTTTTCACCAAGTCAGATGCCAGACTTCCCTCGACGATTTTTGAACGCTTAGCTACCCATATGAGAGTCACCGCCACCCTGACTGACGCGGAGTGAAAGGTTTATCACCAACGAGTCTCTACTACTCCAGATCCCGACCAACGCCAGATCCTTGACTTTTCCAGATTTGTGACCCCTTGCCCATACGAGCCGTAGCCAGTTTGTAGTGCCCCATCCACTGGGACTAACCAGCTGAGCTGGGGATTCTTGGGCGGGAATTGAAAGTTGGCTTGAGGCTGATTGTTGCGTGGGCGTCCTCACCAAAGGCACTAGACCTGGGCCGGTTTACCGCCGAGTTCACCAGCCCAGCACCACAAACCGGACTAATTTCAAGAGTCCGAAACATCATGGTGATGTCTTCAAGTTTAAGGTATTCGATCCCGATCATGAAGATCCGAGTCGCTCCGGGACATCGTTCCAGCGTGTCATCATGCGGTGGGTTGATTGATCGACCCGTGTCACATCGCCGGACCGCCCAAGTCGGTCGAGTACCGAGCGATGAATGATCTCTTGACGCGAGACGTTTTCAAATTCGCAGAGGGAGGCGAGCGTTCCCTCGATCGTGCTGTCGGCTCTATTAGTACTTGGTCAGAGGTCTCAGGTGCAACACTTACTGCCGGGCACTAATTTTCCTTACCAAACCACGTCGGTGTTGTTGAACCAAACGCCGCGCAATCAGCTAAGGCCTGCCTAGAGACATGCATAAAGATCTTTGTAGCCAATTCTTATTTTGTTGACTCAAGGTTTACCAAGATGTCCGGATGAGAACCCAGCGTCTTGTCGTTGTGCCCGTAATCAGCTTCAAGACCGGCTTCTGGCGTTGCAGGGCTGGGCGGTCTTCTTGGTCGTATGTTCGTTAGGCCAGCGGGATGTGATGTTGGTGCGCTAATTTTGTTGCGTTAAGCGGCTAGAGGGGATGGACTACGAGGGCGAATGAATTGGCTCGCAAGACCGGACATTGCCGCCATGGACGCTGCGTACCACCACAGGTGATGGAAGTTTGCGAGATCAGGGAGCGAACCATGGGTCGACTCGAGGATCACTACCATTATGGCGATGCCAAAGGCGCCCCCAATCTGCCTGGCGGTCTGGTTTACTGCACTACCAACAGCGAAGCGGTCCGCGTGAAGACTGGAAACCGCCGCAGCGCTTAGTACGGGGAAGGTGAAACCGATTCCAAGGCCGGTGATGATAGTAGCGGGCAGCCACAGAGCGAGATATTCGGGATGGAGGCCGATAAGCAATGCGTACCACGCCAAGCCACCAGCGAAAAGTGTTGAACCAACAGTGATGACCGGACGGAAGCCGATTCGCGATGCCAACCTGCCGGCAGGTCCCGATACAGCTGCCACAACTAGCGGCCCCGGAGTTACGGCCAGTCCAGCTGAGAGGATTGAATAGTGCCAGACGCCCGTAAGAAAAAGTATGTTGCCAAGCAACATAGCGAAGAATCCCATAGCGTAGAGGAGCGTCGCAGCATTAGCTACGGTGAAGGATCGCTGCGAAAATAGGGTTAAGTCAAGGACCGGAGATACGTGGCGTGCCGATCGGACCAAGAAGGCGATACCTAGAACGATACTGGCTCCGAAGGAGCCGATTACCGATATGCTTGACCAACCCCAGGCGGGACCTTGCGATATTCCCAGGACAATTGCTGCCAGCGCCATTGCGACAAGTACCGCACCCAAGTAGTCAGGCACCGCCCCTTGACTTTCTGTCTTCGACTCGACTAGTACCTGTCGACCGAAAAGCCAAGCAGCGAGGCCGAGCGGAATGTTGGCATAGAAGATCCAATGCCAACTAGCTACGGAGATCAGACCGGCTCCGAGTGATGGTCCCGTTGCCACTGCTAATGCTCCGATACCTCCCCACAAGGCCACCATCTGTGATCTTCGTTCGGCCGTGAAGGCGCCGAGCAGGAGACCTAGCGATGCGGGAAGCATCGCTGCTGCACCGGTTCCCTCGATCACTCTGCCGACAATTAACACCGTAACCGAAGGGGCCAGGCCGCACATTGCCGAACCCGCACAGAACACAGCAAGGCCCCAAAAAAAGACCAAGCGTCGGCCCAGACGGTCCGCTGTTCTGCCCGCAACGACGAGGAGTGCGCCAAACACGACGCTATAGCCGGTTATGACCCAGGCAAGTGTTGAAGTGGCGTCGCGAGGGAAGGACCGCTCAAGTGACGGAAAAGCTACATTGACGATCGAAAGATCCAGTGAAGCCATAAAGGCTCCCAGTGCAGTAACCACAAATACCGCAGTCGACCTGCCACCATGGCCATGTTCAGAATTGGGTAATCCATTGGTCGATCGCTTCATCAATGCTATTATACAGAATAGGTTCTATTATGCAAGTGACTATGCTAGCGAGTATGGAACACAAGAGCCTTTCCGGCATGGACTGCTCGGTCGCCCAGTGTCTGGAGGTCGTTGGCGAGTGGTGGAGCATGCTGATTATGCGCGACGCTTTCCTGGGAGTGAGAAGGTTTAACGAGTTTCAGAGTCGACTTGGAATATCAAGCAATATCCTCCAGCGGCGACTCGATCGACTGGTTGAAACTGGCGTTCTGGCAAAAGTGCGCTACAGCGACCATCCGCCACGCAACGAGTACCGACTCACCAACAAGGGATTCGACCTATGGCCGGTCTTGGATGCGATGCGACAGTGGGGGGACCGCTATGCCGCTCCGGGTGGACCACCGCTGCTGATCGTTCACGACGGATGCGGGTCGGTATGCGAAACGATTCAGGTCTGCTCATCCTGCGGAGTTTCGATTGATCCTCGAGGCATAAGCGTGGTTGCGGGGCCCGGTCGAAGCGGAGAAGACCTGATTCCGAAGCGGCCGATAACCGAAAGCGGCCGATAACCGAAAGCGCAAGCCATGCGACTATCGGTTCTTTATCAAAATAGGGTGTTTTGATCTTGGTGACTGTGAACCTAGGCGTCAAAGGGCCAGGTGCCGAATTAGATGAATACCACTAGTTGGGCAGCACTTAAAGCGGTAGCGACAAATAAGACCGAGTACCACCAGCGAATTGGCCTTTTAGAGTAGAAGATTATTAGCCAACCGAAAACCCACACCAGATCTATGCTGCGTAGGTAGTTATCATTGGGCCAAATCTCGCCTGAAAGGCTTACGGAAAGCGCAATCATTGCTGCGAAGGTGATTTTAAATAATGCTGGTATGGAGTTTGAACGGTACCTTGCAAAGGCAAGTATGACCAGCAGCACTAGCGACGCGAACTGTATGACCCAAAGAGAGTTGCCAATTGGCAAGGGATGCTGAATTCGCTCCCAGATACCTCGGAGCATTGCGACAAATGGTAAAGAAAGATTGCTTGAAATATCGCTGCGTAGCGGTTCGTGCTGCTCGACAAGACTAATTACAAACTGCCAAACCATAAAGGTCGAGAGCGGTATCAGCCAAGTGTAGATGGGTATAAGGGCACCTTTTCTCGCATGTCTTGTTTTAGCGATCAACGTCAAGAACCAGTAGATGCCTAAGGAAAGCACCAGCACCATGCCGGTCTCTTTAGCCAGTACCGACAGGCTGAGCAGGAGACTGGCTAGCCAATATTGGTTTTTCAGTAGGTAATAGATTGCCGCTAGCAGCAGTGCAGAGGCGGTGGGTTCGGTAAGGTCCCTGCCGACGCTGAAAAAGTAGCCTGGAAATGCCGCTATTGCCAGACCGAGCGATGGGTGCCTACCCGACTCCCTTGCCAAGAGGGCCGCAAAGAAGGCGATTGCTGTCCAAGCTAAAAGCTCGACCAAAATCATTGCAAAGGGAACTAGGTGCGGATCACCAAAAGATATCAACCACGACAGCAACGGGTAAAGGATCCTTTGCGCCCTGATCGGACTGTCGAATGTTATACCAGAGTAGGACCTAGAGGTGGAAAAGGGATCTAAAGCTAGTCGGAAGTAAAACTGCCCATCGTATCCGGAGCCCTGGATTATTGGGATCTTCATGCCGAGCTTATTCTCGTTGACATATTGGCTGCCAGCCACGATCAAAGCTGATGCATATCCGCGCGCAGCTATGAGTATTCTGGCAAGCAGGTAAAGCCCGCCTAGAAAAAAAGCGACGGTGGCCACCCTTGCCGGCGAGCGAAGACTTTTTTCAGAGCGATCTCTGAGGCTCAAAGCAGTACCCTCCTGCATCTCAACACAATATCTGCCGAGACCTACCGCCGAGACGGCTGCATTAATCGTGACCCAACCAGTGAGTATTATTTTTCATATTTAAATACTGAAATGATTGAATTCGAAATTGACCAGACGCCCAAGTTGCTTGGATTCGAAAGTATATTGCTGACATAGATGGCGCAATAAATTAGAAGTTGCTGCTCTATCGCTACCCTTTTGACCTCGGCTTTTGTTGACGAATTTAAAGCCGACTAAACAAGTCAACAACAGGTTAAATGATGATGTCCTTTGTCTTCTTGAGGATGAAACGTATATCGAATCACCGAAACAATATTGGAATATATCAGGCGGTGAATATTTCCCTATTGATCCGGGTTTTTGTTCCTTCCTATCCGATATTCTTGCACCTGAGACTATTTCGGGTGGGCTGCCAAAGGGCGGTTGTTCATCCAGTCTCAGAATCCTTGGGGGAAAGGAAATTCATGCACGAGTATGGAATAGCGGAGGAACTCGCCGTAGCGGTGAAGCGCGCTATTTCGGGTCATGGAGACAATCGCGTCGTTCGAATTGTTGTCGAGGCAGGGGCTGGCGCCCTAGAACATGGAAGTCTTGATTTGGCTTTTGCTCACGCGAGCGAGGGAACTAACTTTGCTAATGCAGAGCTGATTATCCAAAAAGCTGAGAGAATGTACCACTGTTTGGACTGCGGGATCGACTTCAGCAATTCTGACTCTCCTAGTGGAATCTGTCCAAGCTGCAAAAGCAGCGAAACCATATCAGCCCCTAGCCACGACATAACACTCAAATCAGTAGAAATTGAGGATTAAGCATGGATTTGGACCGGCGCTCTCTGTTCAGCGGTGCCTTGAGGCATCGCGGGTCGCAGCAAAACGAGAGTGAACAGCTCGCACTGAAACAGAAGTATCAGGAAAGACTCAAGGAGGTAGAAGCGATGGAACCGCTGAGCGGGCTTTCGCTGCCTGCACTTCTGGTTGAACATCGCTTAAGCCGCCGCAATTTTATGATGTGGGCTTCAGCGATGACCGCCGCTTTGATGTTGCCGCCAGTGTTCGAAAAGCAAGTGGCAGAGGCTGCAACTTTGCTCAACCGTGTTCCCGTAATTTGGATTGAGGGGCAAGACTGCGCCGGAAACTCTGAGGCATTTATTCGGTCCGCCGGTCCGACGGTGGAAGAACTTCTTTTCCAGACGATATCGCTTGAGTACCACGAAACGCTTATGGCTGCGGCTGGTTTTCAAAGTGAACTGCGCAAACAAACCGCAGCTCAGATGTATAAGGGTAAGTATGTGCTGGTGGTAGAGGGGGCGATTCCACAAGGCGAGAATGGGGCCTACTGTACTATTGGGGCCGCTGGTCAGACTTTTTATGAAGAAGTTCAGCAGCTATCGGCGGGAGCTGCGCTCGTGATAGGCGCCGGAGCATGTGCCTACTATGGCGGGATACCGAAGGCCTATCCGAACCCAACTAATGCTGTTGGGGTCTCTTCGGTGGTGAGTGGAACCCCGGTCATTAACATTCCGGCATGTCCAATGAATCCGATCAATTTTGTCGGGACGCTGATTCATTACATACTGACCGGTGCTGCTCCCGCCCTCGATTCGACTGGCAGGCCGATCTGGGCGTTCGGGAATCTGATCCACAATAACTGCGAGCGCCGTGCGCACTTCGATGCTGGCGAATATGTGCAGCAGTGGGGTGACCTAGGCGCTCAAAATAACTTCTGTCTCTACAAGATGGGTTGCAAGGGGCCATTCACCTACAACAACTGCTCGATAGTTAGATACAACGAGGGTACGAACTGGCCAATCGGTGTCGGTCATGGCTGTATTGGCTGTTCCCAGCCGGAGTTTTGGGACACCCTCGCTTATGAGCGGCCGATGGTATCTGCAAATATTCATGCTCCGGGGCTTGCAGGACTTGGTATCGAGTCGGGTGCCGACAAGTTCGGACTTGGCCTCTTGGCAGTAGTTGGAGTGGGAATTGTCGCTCACGCCATCGCTTCCGCTGTTGGCGGCAGGGAGAAGGTTTCGACCATGGCGTCAAGTTCGAGCAGTGAAGCCGCATCGGGTGGCACCACGGAAAAGAAGGAGGGGGAATGACCTCGCATATCGTTGTCGACCCGATTACACGAATCGAGGGACACCTTAGGATCGAGGCGGTACTTGATGACAATAACGTCATCACTAGCGCTTATTCTTCGGGAACAATGTTCCGCGGGGTCGAGTTAATCCTTAAGAATCGTGACCCACGTGACGCTGGCCTATTGGCTATGAGAATCTGTGGGGTTTGTACAGGAGTTCATTACTGGACTTCGATACGGGCGGTCGAGAATGCCTTCGGATTGGGTATTCCAAACAATGCTCGGCTGGTCAGAAACCTGATCGCTGGCGCACTGTATATTCATGACCACCCGGTTCACTTCTACAACCTACACGCCCTCGACTTTGTTGATATTGTCTCTGCTCTTAGCGCTGACCCGAAGAAGGCAGTCGATGTCGCTTATACCTATAGCGATAATCCTTACAACTCGAGTATTGGCACATATCAGGCAGTTCAGGCGAAGATTACGAGCTTAGCTAAAAGTTCTTTGGGCATCTTTGGAAACGCTTATTGGGGCAACCCGAGCTACCGTCTTACCCCGGAAGAGAATCTGATCGCTACGTCTCACTATCTCGATGCCCTCAACAAGCAGCGCACAGCCGCGAAGATGATGGCTATCCTCGGTGGCAAGAACCCGCACCCACAATCGATCGTTGTCGGCGGTGTAACCTGCGTGGAAGATATCCAGGATCCGGTTCGCCTCGCACAATATGGGACGTATCTAACCGAGATGACCGACTTTATCCAGGGTGCATATCTACCCGACTTGATCATGGTTGGTAAGGCCTATGCAGACCAGGCCGTCGCCGGAGTTGGCGGGGGACTCGGAAATTACATGGCATATGCTGCAAACTTTGAGATGGACAACAACCCCTATCCCAAGGCCAAGACCCTGTTTTCACCGGGGATAGTCATGAATAAGGACTTGACGACGGTCATTCCGTTTGACCAGGCGAAAGTCACTGAGGACGTTACGCACTCGTGGTATGAGGGCAACGCGGTGTTGCAGCCTTTTGATGGCGTTACGCAGCCGAACTATACCGGTCTCGATAAGCGTTCCGACGGTATTGCATATTTGAAGACCAATGAGAAGTACTCATGGCTTAAGGCTCCTAACTACGATGGCAACAGAGTGGAGGTCGGTCCCCTGGCTAGGATGATTGTCGGCTATGCGGCTGGGAATCCAGCGATCAAGCCGGTGGTCGATAACTTCCTAAAGAGCACTGGCTTTCCAGCTGCGGTTCTGTTCTCCACAATTGGTCGGACGGCGGCAAGGCTGCTTGAAACGCAAGTTCTTGCTAACGCTATGGTTGGCTGGCTCGATGAACTTCAGAAGAACGTCGCTACAGGGGATCTCCAGACTTGGACGCCCTTTGACTTCGCCCAAGTTTCGACTAAGGCGCAAGGTTTCGGACTATCTGAAGCTCCTAGAGGGGCGCTTGGCCACTGGGTCAAGATACAAGATGGCAAGATAGAGAATTATCAAGCTGTCGTCCCTACGACTTGGAATGCTTCGCCACGAGACGGCCAGGAGCGTCCCGGAGCCTACGAAGATGCTTTAGTCGGAGTCAAATTGGCAAAGGTGAACGAGCCGCTTGAGATCCTCCAGACGATTCATAGCTTTGACCCTTGTTTGGCTTGTGCGGTGCATTTGGTAGATGCTAGGGGCAAGGACCTAGGGACTTATCAGGTGATTCCGGGCGACGGTGTTTGTGAGATCACGGACCCTCCTAGCTCGGAGGTGATCCAATGACTTTAGATACACCCACCTATTCAAAACACTCTACAAAGACCGGGCAGGTTGAGGCATATCAACGAGTCCAGAGGGTAACCACTACGTGGCGCATAATTCACTGGGTTCAGGCCCTTTCGGTGGTCGTATGCTTCATAACCGGACTGTTCATAGCTAAACCGTTTATTCAAACGAGCTCGATTTACTCGGCGCTACCATTTCCCATCATGGGATGGAGCAGAGCGCTTCACTTCTATGGGGCGATGATTCTCGATACTTCGATGATTCTCATTGCTTACCTGTACCTGTTCTCGCGCTCTCACAGGGATATCACCGACCTCAGGCCGACACCGGAGCATAGGTCGGCTTTCAAAGAAGCGGCGTTGAACTTCATAACTTTCAATAGGCGTCGTCGCTTCGATACGACAAAGCGAGATCCGTTGCTTGCCGTGATGTTCGTTCTTCTGCATCTGCTACTACTGCTTCAAGCTTTGACCGGCCTGCAGCTCTATGTTGCGAACTTTTCGGACAATCTTTCGTCGGTAGGTTCCTGGTGGCCCCAGTTTCTTCACTTTACGACCGACTGGACGGCGACGGTTTTTGGCGGCAACGTCGGAGTCAGGATGACTCACCTAACTGCGTCGTGGTTGATCATCGCATGGGCGGTTTTCCATATCTATTACGAGATTTGGCGGACAATCATGTGGCGAGAAGGCGATGTTGGGATCATGTTTAGCGGGTCCAAGTATGTCAGAGTAAAAGATGATGCGAATGGCTCTTGAGCTTCGGGTCATCGGCATGGGCAACATTCTTTTTCGTGATGAAGGGGTCGGTGTCTATGCGGCCCACGCACTAAGTCGTTGCTTTTGCTTCGATCCTGAGATAGTGATTGAAGATGGTGGGCTTGCCGGGTTTAACATCATGCATATGATATTTGACCCGGCTTCGGTCGTCGTATTAGACGCCTTGGCGACGGATGCCCCCGCTGGGACCATTTTTCGCTTGGACTCCTCGATATTGTCAGACCTTGGACCGTCGATGCAGCCAACTGCTCACGAAGTAGATCCAGTTCACGTATTCAAGCTCGCTGCTGGATTAGGGCAGCCGATCGATATGGTTTTGATCGGCATAGTCCCTAAGGATGCCTCAGATTTTAGCCTTGGGTTAACCCCTGAATTGACAGATGCTTTTGCGGGTTTTGTCAAGACCGCTGCGAATGAAATTCGTTCCAAAGGATTTACAGTCACCCAAATCAAGGAGATTCTTGTCGATGAGATTATTGAATCTTTGGCGGTCGCACCACATTGAGCCATGACCAGTTAGTTCAAGAAGTGTGGCCGGACGAAGCTTTGGCCCAGATAGTCGGAGCCTACGGATTTGCCGGGCAGAGTGTGGCGGTAGCTTACTACTCCTTCAACGACCCTAACTCTATGATTGCAGCCTATGACCAGACGGGGACAGTCTATCCATTGGTAGCCCTGGGGAGCTTACCGATGAGCGGAACCGACCTTCTTGCGGTGATAGCTTCAATCGACGAGAGCGGGCCAAGGATCATTGCTAACTATCGCAAAGAGTTTTCGGAGCTAATGCGCCAGATCGAGGCTTTTGATCCCGAGGTAGGGATAACTGAGACCTCTGCGCCTGGCTGGATTTTCGCTCTAGTCGCGCTGGTTCTTGGGATGTCAGAATCTGATGTTTCTCAAGCGTTAAGGACGAGTAACGAGGCTGTTGAAATAGATACATTTATCGAGGATGACGAAGGTAGGTACTACCTTGACACGCGGCGCATCATAAGAAGCGTGATGAGCTACCATTTAGCTGGGGTCGATAAGGCGGTCATTGCTCGTTCAGTCTTCGTCGCCTTGGGTAGTTTTGTGTCTGACGCCCTGCGAAGGCTACTGAAGCAATGGAATGCGAGGGCGATTCTTTGCATTGGCGATCTTTTTACTTACAATCAGATTTTGCGTAATCAGACTAAAGGGTCGCTTTCGTGGTCTGCGGTACCGGTCTTTTTTCCATCACTGGAGGATCCAAACCATTCCCTGGAGTCGAGTGAGGAACTACTCCAGGTAAGGCTTAGAGCCGACATTACAGGCGTAGAAGCCTTATAATTCGTTCGTGCGGGCTACTTTGGTCGGGGTGTGAGATGTGTGTCAGTGTTCTGGCAAAGGTGTTGGAAGTCGACGGTCCGGTGGCTTGGGTCGATATCGCTGGGCACAGGCGGGGATACAATGCCCTGCTCTTTCCTGAAATTGCCCTTGGAGACAAGGTGCTCGTCCACGCGGGCATGGTGATTCAGATTCTTGATGACGATGAGGCGCGGGAGGTCGACGCCGCCATCAAGGAGTTGCAGAGAATAGACAAGACTTGGGGACAGATGGATCCAATTTTGGAGTCGGAGTAGGCTTGAGCGAATACCCCGGGTCCGCTGGGTCGGAAATTGGCCCGTTGCTATTTGCCCGTTACGCTTTTCCTCCCAATGAACTTGGATATTGCGGGCCGGAAGCTGCCGCTGAAAAATCACTTTTTGCTTCGGCCAATGCTCGCCCTGAGGAGATACGACCCCTCGCACGACAATTCAGTGCGGCTTGGCCATACCTAGAGTTGATCGCAGAGGCGAATGAGTTATCAGACCCATTGGATCAGAGGGTAGTATCGGCCTATTGGGTTGGAAATGAGCTTCTTGGCAGGGTAACACTGGAGGCTTTTGCCAATTCTACGATTGTTCGATTTGAGCAGCGTTTTGGCAGATCGGTCGAAGACCTTACCTTCCCCCTGTTGCATGGCGCTACATTGCACCATAACTTTCACGTCTTTGCTATCTATCCATGGCTTGGAGTATTAAGAAATAAGCACACTGAGGGGCCGTTGCAGATTTTGGAGCAGTGCCGGATTCGCTGGGGACGGGTCATGTCGATTTCTTCTGACGCAATCATGGTTGCAAGTCAGTTTTTGGTTTTCGATGGTTGGAGACTTTCCCTTGGCGAAGAGCGGATCGAAAAAGTACACCTTCCGCCGGGCTCAATCGAGGGTCGCCTAGGGCCCGGTGATCGAATTGAAGTGGGTGACTGGGTGACTTTGCATTGGGGGTGGTTGTGCGAGAGGCTGGAAAATGATTCGCTTCTTGGACTGCAGTCCACTACATCTTCAATAATGAGCGCGGTCAACTTTCATCCCGAGCGGACATAGAGATTGCATACACCTGAATGGCTGCGTCCAGCCTTAGCACGTCTTTTTGGATTTTCGTTGCTTATAGAGATCTAACTGCTTCGAGTGATGCTCCAATTGTGAAGGAGCATCGACATATGCCATGTGGTGTCGAACCTTCACTCATTTTCAGTGGCTTATATTTTTTGTCGAGATCTAGCACGCTTGATAGGTAAGGTTGGATTCAATTGTGAGCTTGCTGTAATTTTGATTCTAAGTTTGCAATTATTAAATGCTTTTTTTGCAAAGCTGCTGCGCCGTAGCGAAGCACGTCAAAGAGCAGTTCAGAGTGGTAGCGGTTTTTTCCTATACCTAGCAGTTGCAAAAAGACACGCGCTAATTGAGATGGATGTCTTAAAATGACAGTTTTGTTCTTATCTGAGTGGCCCGTGCGGCCGATATTTATTGAACCAACGGGAGCGCAATTTCCTTCTGTGAGGGAGGGGTCAAGCGACCAATCATCAGTCATG
>JAJZCF010000059.1 GCA_021846265.1 Actinomycetes bacterium
GCGAAATAGTTCTCCATCGAAATCCGGCTGACGGCTTACCTACCGGGTCTGAGCTTTTTCCAGCCGCCTTTGCGCCGAGAGTATCGATCTTTCTGCCTGGTAAAGTTCGGAGGCAATCGACTCCTGCTTTTCGGCGTACTTCTGATCAGCTAACGCGGCGATCCTTTTGGCTATCTCACCTAGGCTGAACTCTAGACTAGAGAGTTCGGCTTTAATTTCTTGTGCCATTGATGTTTAATCTACCTAACTCGTTGCGACTAGCTGCGTACAGCTTGTGGGCGGTGTTTAGCGAGCATAGTTCTGAAAGTTGTTTGGGTCGATGACGGTATTCATCGGTAAGTGATATTTGGAGTGAAAAGTTGCTGAAAGTCATCGATCTATCCGAGGCTGGACCAAATTATGAAGGTATCATTCCTCGGCCGCAAATTGTTGGGGATCTTCCAGTCGCCGCAGTGCGCGAGATTATCCAACTTGTCAGAGATCGCGGAGATGAAGCACTTTTTGACCTTACCAAGAGGTTCGATTCGGTGGATCTATCGACGCTAGAAGCGACCCGAGACGAGATTGATGCTGCATACTCTAATATAAGTCCGAGGCTGAGGGAGGCACTTGAAGCCGCTGCTTATGGCATTGAGGAATACCATAAGCTGGAGCTTGAGACACCTAAGCAATTCGATAACCGGGGAATAAAAGTTACCCATAAGGCGGTCCCGATGGCCAGGGCCGGGTGCTACGTTCCAGGGGGCCTTGCTCGGTACCCATCTTCGGTCCTGATGACGGCTATTCCAGCAAAGGTGGCTGGGGTGAGGGAAGTGTTCCTCGTAGTACCTCCCACTAAGTCCGGAGGCATTGATGACGCAACATTGGCCGCAGCAAAGATTGCTGGGGTAGATCGGGTATTCAAGGTTGGAGGCGCCCAGGCGATTGCTGCGTTGGCTTATGGCACGCAGACCATCCCTAAAGTTGATACCATTGTCGGCCCGGGTAACGTTTACGTATCTGTAGCGAAGCGGGAGGTCGCTGGCCAGGTTGCAATTCCTTCCTCGTTTGCAGGTCCTTCCGAAGTGGTAGTGGTGGCAGACTCGTCGGTTTCTCCAAAATGGGCAGCGATAGACGTAATTGTTCAAGCGGAGCACGGTCCAGATGGCCTCGCTTGGCTCTTGACTTGGGATCAGGATTACGCTTTGGAAGTCTCCAGGCAGGTGGAGGCCATACTAGCCAACTCCCCAAGGGCCGAAGCAACCCTAAAAACCCTTAGAGAGGGAGGCTACGCGGCCATAGTGCGAGATAGGGCACAGGCTTTGGAAGTAGCGAACGAAATTGCACCAGAGCATCTTGAGCTCTTGTATCAGGGGGCCGAAGACGACCTCGGCCTCGTTCGAAATGCCGGAGCTGTTTTTTATGGTCCATTGTCGCCAGCCAGCTTTGGGGACTATGTTGCAGGTCCATCACACGTTTTACCCACATTCGGTTCAGCGAGGTTTGCTTCCGCTCTAAAGGTTGGCGACTTTCTAAAATATATCCATTTTGTAGAGGTCTCCGAGCGAGGATTGGACGAGCTCGGCTGGGCGGTGGAATGTTTGGCACAGGTCGAAGGTCTTTACGCTCATGAACAGTCGATAGCGATCCGAAGAGGTACCAAAGTAGAGGAAGGTCGGGGATGATCAGACCACGAGAGGGATTGGGTCTAAGAAATGGCTATCATTCGCCCCAGCTCAATGTCGAGGTCAGGCTAAATACCAATGAGTCACCGTTTGAGCTGCCAGAGGGGTTTTATCGCCGGCTCGGCGAAGTCACTTCAAAGCTTTCTTTAAATAGGTATCCGGATCGATCCTATTCTCGAGTGAAGGAGGCTCTCGCCGAGCAGTGCTCAGTTGAACCGGAGATGGTTTTTGCGGCCAATGGTTCGAACGAGGTAATCCAAAGTATCTGTTTGGCCTATGGTGGACACGGCCGTAAGGCAATGGTTATCGAGCCGACCTACGCCATGCATTCCCAGATTGCTCGCCATTGTGGCTTAGAGGTCGACTTAGCCTATCGCGAAGATCCGCGCTCGCTCAATTTTGTGGAATTTGAACGAAATCTCGCTTCGTCCAATCCGGATATGGTCTTTCTATGCTCGCCGAACAACCCCACTGGCGAGTTGCTGGACCCGAAGATCATCGAGCTCGCGACCTCAGCGAGCGACCAGACTGTAGTTTTGGATCAGGCCTACGTCGACTTTGCGGCGACGCCTTGGGAGTATATAGCAGCTCAAAACGTCCTACAGAGCAGGACGTTTTCAAAAGCATTTGCGCTCGCTGGGCTGAGATTTGGATATTTAGTCGCCTCACCTGAAGTCGTTGAGATCCTCGAAGAGGTGGTGCTCCCTTACCATCTTGACTCGATCAAACAGGCAGCGGTCCTGTGTGCAATAGAATTTGCACCACAGGCCGAGGAGACCCACGGGGAGATAATCTCACAGCGGGAGAAGCTGGTCAAGGAACTCATCGCGTTAAATGTGGAAGCCTACCCTTCCGATGCCAACTTTATCCTGATCGACTTCGGCGAAGCTGACGCCAACTCCTTATGGAATGGTCTTATTAAAAAGTCCGTGCTCGTCAGAAATTGTTCTGGGTGGCCGGGCCTCAATAACCACTTGAGGGTTACTGTTGGAAACGCAACTGAGAATCAACGCTTTATCGAGGCTCTAGCTGAATTGCTGCGATGAGTCGACAACACTGCAAGTAATGTTTCCAGATTTTCAGATATCGGTTAGAGTGCCTGCGAGGTAATAGTGCGAAAATTTACTTTAGAACGCAAAACAAACGAATCAGCGATCAAGGTCTCCGTAGACCTTGACGGATCGGGCCAACATCAGATCCAAACCGGATTGCCGTTCTTTGACCATATGCTCGCGCAGATTTCTAGACACGGTGGCCTTGATTTAGAGATTTCGGCAGTTGGGGACTTGGAGGTAGACGCTCACCATCTCGTTGAGGACACTGGAATCGTGCTTGGAAAGGCGATTTCTCAAGCCTTGGGAGACAGAGCGGGAATCGATCGATTTGCCTCATTAGCGATGGTTCTCGACGAGACCCTTGTCGATGTCGCCCTCGACATCTCCGGTAGGAGCTTTCTCTTTTTCGATGTTGATTTTCCGAATTACGTATCTTTGGGTACCCCGGGATTTGAACCTCAACTAGCGGAAGAGTTTTTTCGGGCGGTCGTGGGGTCTAGTGGCATAACACTTCACATCTCTAAGGTCCGCGGGACGAACTCCCACCACATTATTGAAGCGATAATGAAGGGCTTTGCCCGAGCCTTGAAATCTGCAGTCAGGGTGGTAGATGCCGGCGGAGTGCCATCCACAAAGGGAGTTTTGTAGTGACTGAGGCTTCGCTTGATTTGAGCTGGTGGCTTCGGTGATCGCAGTTATCGACTATGGAATAGGAAATCTCCGCTCTGCTTACAAGGCTTTGATCGCTGTCGGAGCAAACGCAAGGTTGATTGACGATCCGAGTCATCTCAAGGACCCGGCTGGCATAGTCATTCCGGGTGTTGGGTCATTTGGAGCCGCAGTTAATGCCTTTAGAACTCGTGGATTTGAGGCTAAAGTTCGAGGACTGATCGAGAGTGGGACTCCGACATTGGGCATCTGCGTCGGAATGCAGATGCTCTATGAAGGCTCTTCGGAATCGGAGGATTCCGAAGGTCTCGGCCTTTTGGAGGGAAAGGTCGAAAGACTTCCTGACGGCGTTCGTCTTCCCCAGATGCAATGGAATCGGCTCAATATTGCCAGGTTCGGCAGTTCTGCGCTCTTCGAGGACGTGCAAGAGGAGTCCTGGGTCTACTTTGTGCACTCCTATGCGGCACCGGTTGGAGTCAGCACCACCGCTTCGTGCGATTATGGTGGAGAGTTTTCAGCGGCGGTGGGGATCGCTAATCTTTATGGGGTTCAATTCCATCCAGAGAAGTCATCGACGGTTGGACTGAAGATTCTTTCCAACTTTTCGAAGATTTGCGGATCTACCGCGATACCAAACGGGGGATTGCTTTGGAAATAATTCCAGCAATAGACATCCTTAATGGCCGATGTGTACGCCTGGAAATGGGCGATTTTGATAGAAAGACCGACTACTCAGATCCGATCGATGCGGCGCAGTGGATAGTAGAGGCAGGCGCTAAGTGGCTCCATGTGGTCGATTTGGACGCGGCAAGAGGTACTGGACATAACCGGACGCTGATCGACGAGATTGTTACATCTACAAAGCTGTTCGTAGAAGTAGGTGGTGGAGTTCGAAGTTTAGAGACCGCTGGCGAGTTGATCGAGATCGGTGCAAAAAGACTCGTCTTAGGGACAAAGGCAGTCGAAGAGCCTCAGTTCATCGCCGATGTAGTTTCGCTATCCGAAGTGCCCGTGGTCGTCTCTTTGGACTATAAATACCACGAGACGCAGCCGATAGTACAGATCCGGGGCTGGACAGAATCCGCCGGAATTTCCCTCTTTAGCGCGCTGCAGTACAGCCAAGAAATGGGGGCAACATTCGTTTTGGCGACCGACGTGTCTCGAGACGGAATGTTCAGCGGTTTTGATATTCAGACTTACATGGAGATCCTTGACTCTTGCGAAATGGAATTAATCGCCTCGGGCGGAGCGTCAAGCCTGGTGGACCTGGTCGAAGCTGCAGAGGTTCGATCATTGAGGTATAAGCGAGCAATTCACTCCTGTGTCGTCGGAAAAGCTCTCCACGATGGGAGAATCAATCTTGCAGAGGCTCTTGGCCAGTGGAGGTAATACGAATAATTCCATGCCTGGATGTGGCCAAGGGTCGAGTTGTAAAGGGAGTTAACTTTGAAGGACTGAGGGATGCTGGCGACCCCGTAGAACTTGCAAAGTATTACGACCGCCAAGGAGCCGACGAGATAGTCTTTTTAGATATCACTGCGTCGCATGAGAATCGCGGGACCATGGTCGAGCTGGTAAGCAAGTGTGCCGACGAGGTCTTTATCCCCCTCACCGTGGGGGGTGGAGTGACCTCGGTCGAGGCAGCCAGGGCGTTGCTTCGCGCAGGAGCAGACAAAGTTTCGCTCAATACCGCCGCAATTTTGAATCCCAACCTCATCAGCGAAATGATGAATGAGTTTGGTAGCCAGTGCGTAGTGGTGGCAATTGACGCCAAAAGAGACCCAGAAGGTAACTTTTTTGTGTATACCCATGGAGGCAGAAACAAGACGGAGCTTAACGCCCTCTCCTGGGCCGAGGAGGTCGTTAGTAGGGGAGCTGGTGAACTTCTGGTCACTTCGATGGATCGAGACGGAACTAAGGAAGGTTTTGATCTATTGCTGACTAGGGGTATAGCGGACCGAGTGAACGTTCCGGTAATAGCATCTGGTGGAGTGGGCTCGACCCAGGATTTCCTTATAGGAGCTTTGGAGTCAAAGGCGACGGGTTTGCTTGCTGCGTCGGTATTCCACTATGGCGAGATCAGCGTAGGGGAAGTCAAGCGGGTCCTTGTGGCCAACGGAGTGGCTACCCGACCAGAACCCTAATGCAAGATTGAGTTAGTTTTAAGCGCATAGTCAGAAAATGGGTCGGTAGATGCGTCTGTTTAGGGTTGAATGGTTTGAGAATGACAAATCAACCGATGAAACAGGCCATTTATGTTTTAGCCGACCGAGTATTGGTCTCGCAACCCTTCGCCGAGGGTGAGAGGCAATCTCGTTCAGGGATTTTGATACCTGCGACGGCACAGGTGGCAAAGAGGCTTACCTGGGCCGATGTAGTAGCCGTCGGTCCAAACGTTCGTTCGGTGAAGGTCAAGGATAGGGTACTTTTCGACGCCGAGGAACGCTACGAAGTCGAGGTAAATGGAGACACCTATTTGATTTTGCGAGAGAGAGATATTCACGCAGTTGCAACCGAACAGTCAGAGGGCGGAACGGGACTCTATCTCTAATGACCAGACCTGAAAAACTCGCTATGGAGGTCGGATTTGATCTGAGCGAATTGCGCCTCAACGACCAGGGGCTGATACCGGCCATCGCAGTGGACATTGTTACGAATAAAGTTCTGATGATGGCTTGGATGAACCTCGAATCCCTTCAACGAACCATCGAATCCGGAAGAACCTGGTACTTTTCTCGCTCGCGCAATGAATATTGGGCCAAAGGGGAAACCTCGGGCAACATCCAGCTTGTGCATCGCATCACGGCTGACTGCGATATGGACACCCTTTTAGTCGAGGTAAGTCAAATAGGCGGGGGAGCATGCCATACTGGCGCCTATAGCTGTTTTTTTAATACGATAGCTAGCGAGATTACCCCAGGCACGCCAGAATGAAACACTATTGGCCGACAGATGAAGGCAAGTTCATTTCACTGGCCAAAACACACAATGTAGTATCGGTATCTGCCAAGATACTTGCCGATCTTGAGACGCCGGTTTCGGTGTACGCCAAGATTGTTGGAGATGCGGAGGGCTTTCTACTTGAGTCCGTTGAGCAGGGGCAACGCTGGTCAAGATATTCATTTGTAGGAAAAAGTTCTTTGGGGAGGGTCACCCACGATGATTCTGGGATCCAGAAAGAGGGGATTCTCCAACAGTTCGGCGAAGCAGGCATGGGCATTTTCGAGCTTCTGGAACTAGTGACTTCTCGTCTGAAGGTAGCCGCACCTGACGATCATCCGCCTTTGACCTCAGGTCTCATAGGTTACCTAGGCTATGACACGGTAAGAGAGTTGGAGGATCTTGCCTCAGTGAAGGCTGACGCCAGGGGCCTACCAATTGCACAGATGTCGCTAATTGGCGACGTTTGCGCTTTTGACCATTTTGAGCAGAGCATTACCTTGGTCTCGAATGTGTTTGTAAAGGCAACCGACTCTGACGAAGAGTTGGCTAACAACTATGCCAAGGCCCGTCGACGCCTGAACGAGATGGCAGATGCTATCGCAGAACCACGGACCATAAAGACATTTGAATTTCCGCGTAGCCCTACTGAACTGCCTAGAATAGTAAGAAATCAGACTTCTGAGGAGTATGTAGCTAAGGTAGAGGTCGCCAAAGAGCTAATCGCCCAAGGCGACATCTTTCAAGTAGTCCTTTCTCAACGCTTCGATTTTCGCCTTGCTTGTTCTTCTTTTACCCTTTACCGCGCCCTCAGGGCTTCGAATCCATCACCTTATATGTACTTCATCAGGACTCCCGAGATGGACATTGTCGGCTCGTCTCCAGAAGCTCTCGTCAAGCTCGAGAAGGATCGAGTCGTTACGCGACCCATCGCCGGGACGAGGCCGAGAGGCTCAACCGAAGAGGAAGACAAGCGGTTGATAGCCGAGCTGATCGAGAATCCCAAAGAGCTTGCGGAGCATGTGATGCTCGTAGATCTGGCTAGAAATGATGTCGGGCGAATCTCGAAATTTGCTACTGAGACGGTAGACGAATTGATGACCATTGAGAAGTATTCGAGCGTAATTCACATAACCTCTCAAGTATCAGCCCAACTACGCGATGGCCTTGGCCCTTTTGACGTGCTGAAAGCGACGATTCCGGCGGGAACGGTATCTGGGTCGCCAAAGGTTCGGGCTATGCAAATCATCGATGAGCTCGAGCCGACTAGGCGAGGACCTTACGCTGGCGTCGTAGGTTATATAGACTTGGCCGGAAATCTCGATGTGGCTATAGCGATAAGGACGCTCTTCGTCGATCGCCACGGTAACGCGTATATGCAGGCAGGCGCTGGTATAGTAGCCGATTCAGACCCCTGGGCCGAAGACGCCGAATGCCTGAACAAAGCAAAGTCCATCTTGGCTATCGTTGCACTTTTGGATGAATCCGGGGAGGCCTAAGGCCGCACCAGTCCACCAAAATGAACCTGGCTAGCACCCCTTATTACTCGACCAACCATGAAAACAGTCCAAGATGGTTTCTGTCGCCCTGCCACATCCGCTCAGGGTGCCATTGCACCGCTAGGATTTCCTCAGTTTCGACACCTTCGATGACGCCATCTTCCGACCTTGCCGTGACATCCAATCCGGGAGCCAGATCTTTGATGGCTTGATGGTGAAGGGTGTTGACAGCCTCAGCGTGATTTGTGTATTTGGCTATTTTTGATCCTGGGCTGAAATCTACGGCGTGGGATGGCGTAAGTTCGTTTTCAATATCAAAATGGCTGGCAAATCCGGAACTAGGTAGGTCTTGGTATAGTGTCCCGCCCAATGCGACATTTAGAATTTGAATGCCTCGGCAGATGGCCAGAATCTTCTTACCTTGAGTCCTAGCGGCTTTAATAGCCGCAATTTCAAATAGATCTCTCGCAGGATCAACTTGTTGAAGTTCGGGAGAATCTGGTTCGCCATAGAGGAATGGTTGAACGTCATAACCTCCGGGAAGGATTATCGAGTCGACTGACCTAACCATTTCTGACGCGATGTCGTCTAGAACTTCAGGGTCACTTATCGACTCGAAGGTAGCGCTTGAAAAAATGTACGGAATGTGGCCGAGCTCGGTTATTGCAGCGGCGTACCCTCCGTAAACCCCATATCGATTCCGTTCGAAAATTCCTGATGTGATCCCGATCTTCTTCAACACGCTTCTCCTTCTGGTCTGCGGTAGGCGACTTGAAAAGGGAAGCTGGCCCCGAAGGCGTCTGATCAATCCCTTTAGACCTAATTCAGCCTAATGCGCCTGCATTCTGCTCACTAGCCGAATTGGTGCCAGCACCAGAATCTAGCTTCTACTTTCCGTGGGTAGCTAGCCGCTCCTCATGGTATCCCCAAAGCGACTTACCGATCCGGTATCTTCATTGCGCTGGGGTTGGGAAGGAACAATGTGCGGTAGTTGTTCTCATCTAAAGATGGACGAATAGAGCGGATAGCGATTGGACAAGATGTGCTAAGTGACACAGAGTATTTGAAGCTCGATTATTCGGCATTAGAAGTTATTGGGCCAGATTCCGCTAGCTACCTCCAGGGCCAGCTGAGCCAGGACATCAAAAGTATGAACTTGGGTGATACAGCGAAGTCACTCTTGCTCGCTCCGACCGGCAAGATTATTGCAATCTGCCTAGTTGGACGAATAAGTTCGGACCACTTCTTACTGCTAATGGAAGATGCGGCTACGACTGCAGTAGAACAGAGGCTGAGAAAGTATCTCATCAGGACAAAGGCTGAGTTGAGCATGGTAAAAGCAGGCGTTTATCTTGGAAATCGTGAACCCCTTGACGCACTTTATGGAATTGGTTTTACCCACTTATTTTCCGCTTCGAACAGGAAGATTTATCTATCTGGAGCGGAGCCGTCCGAAATGGCGGTGGGGGAGAGGGAGGCCCATTTGAAAAGATCCCTTGAGGTCGAGCGGATAAGGGCAAACTTTCCAGGGTTTAATTCGGAGCTGAGCTTGGGGATATTTGCAGGGGCTCTTGGCGAAGCACTCGATGGTTTCGTTTCGTTTCAAAAGGGATGTTATGTGGGGCAAGAACTTGTAGAGAGAATGCAGTCAAGATCAACCGCAGCGCCAATTTCCCTAAAGGTTGTATTGGTTGAGCCGACTGATGGCGGCGACTTGACCGAGATTGTCGGCCGCAAGGTTACGATCGAACTCCACTCTAAGGGCCTTCAAGTGGGTGAAGTTACTTCCTTTGCGATGAGCGAAGAGGGTCTTGGAGTGGCGATAGCCGCAATAAAGAGGTCTTCGGCAGGATCGGATATTTTCGATCTGCTTGTCTCGGAGGAAAGTGGTAATAGCAGAATTGTCGGACGAGCGTCTATCGGCGCTAGCTGATCTCAGGAGGGCGAGGCCGTTGAAGCTTCGTCCTTCAGAAGCTTTTTGGGGATGATCACAATCATTTCAGTTCCGCCGGTTTCGTCGAGCGGGGATTTGAAGCCAACTCTCAGCCCCATTGCCTGCGCCAACTCCGAGACTATCAGTAGCCCAACTCCGGAACCCTGCTCTCGAGACGGGGTTTTGTCGTTTCGGTACGCGTGGCGAAAAACCTTGGGCTGGTCTGGTTTTGGAATACCTGGGCCATCGTCGATAACGGAGATTTGCAAGTCCCCATCAGGGGTCAGACTTGTATTCAACCTGATGGTCGTGGACGCAAACTTGTAGGCGTTCTCAAGGAGGTTCTGAAGCATCTGTGTGAATCGATTTGGGTCCAGGTCGACTAGTCGAGGGTTTTGAAGGCCCTGATATTGAAAGTTGAGCACCGCCTCAGCCGCTCTCAGCGAAAAAATTTCTGCTAAGTCATCTACCAGCTGAGATGCTTCTATCTGAGAAACCTCAAGCGTAAACCTTCCAGCCTGGATTCTCGAAAGCTCAAGGAGATCTCGTACCATCACCTCAAGACGCTTTGCTTCTTTTAGAATTACCGCTGCCGCCTGCTTTGGGTCCTCAACCGTCTCGTCCAATATGGCTTCAGCAAAGCCTGAAACCGAGGTAAGCGGGGTGCGAAGGTCGTGAGAGATCGCCATAAAAAAGTCCTTTTGAAGCTCCTCGGATCGTTCGAGCGAGGCGGCCATTTGGGAGATGGAGTTCGATAAATCCTCGATCTCCGGGTAGTGACCGTTAATAATCTCTGGGCGAATACCGGTTTCGCCCTCGGCCAGCTTCCGAGTGACCTCTTGCAAGCCTCGGATTGGCCTGGTAATACGGGCCGATATAGCCTCACCAAGCAGCCAAGCTATCAAGGTTGCTGCCGCTGCAACTAGCACGAGAAAAAGAATGCTCCTTGGTGGAATAGCAATCGATTTCTGTAAAACCACAATGAGCCCGGTGACTCGACCATTAGCCGTAGCTCTGTCGAGCGGAATATTGACTGCCGCAAATATGCGAGATCCCTTTGTCATCGTGTAGATAACCCCCGGGTGACTCGTCGCAGCGCTCGTGATGCTGGTCGGTAGGAGATTGATGTCACCCGAGACCTTTCCGCTTGCGTACAAGGTCTCAAAATGAGCACCATTTAGCCCGGCGATCCTAGTGATTTCGCGTGCGAGATAGGGGTGCGATGCTTGGGTGGCAATTATAGTTTGAGCCGTTCGTTTCAGAAATGCTTTCCCCTGATTGGCCGATATTTGGCGAGAAAGTAGCAGTACCCCGAAGCCGGCGAACAGAATGACGCTTGTCACTGAAATAACGAGGGTCAGTGTAATTTTTCGGCGCAAGTTTACCTCTAGTCCATCCGATATCCGATTCCCCACACCGTTACCAGGGGAAATGAGCTGCCCAGCTTCTTACGCAGCTGTCGAACGTGGACATCAACAGTACGATCGTCCCCGTACCAATCGGGTCCCCAAACTCCATCTAGAAGCTGTCTTCTTGAAAGTGCAACCCTTCTGTTCTGAAAAAAGTAGGCAAGTAGCTCGAATTCTCTAGTGGTAAAGGGAATTGGCTTTCCCGCGACGTATACCTCTCTGGTTCTGAAATTCAAAGTAACTCCAGAAACCATGATCTCATCTTCGGACTGGGTCTTAGACGGCGCTGCAGTTCTCCTAAGGATTGCTCGAATCCGAGAAAGAAGCTCCCTCGGAGAAAACGGCTTTGTGACATAATCATCTGCGCCAAGTTCCAAACCGAGGATCTTGTCTAATTCGGTGTCTCTAGCTGTGAGCATAATGATGGGCACTGCCGAAGTCTTTCTGACTTCTCGACAAACGTCTAGGCCATCTAATTCACCTGGAAGAGAAATATCTAGAATCAGCATGCATGCCCGATTTGTCGAAAAGAGTTCAAGTCCCCTCGTTCCGTCCGAAGCGAGAAGGACACGGTAACCCTCTTTGCGAAGATATCCGTTTAGCAGGTCTGCAATCGAGGGATCGTCTTCGACGACAATAACTGTCCCGCTCTCTTCCAAGGCACAATTTTCCTTCTTGAACAACTCAGAACACAATCCCTCTCGCACAAGACGGGATCTAGCCACCAAAGCGTGTCACTTCTTCAAGCCATGGTAGTGCATGATAAGCAAATCGAAGTTTACTTGGGCGGATATGTCGTTTTGGAAGGCAGTAGTACCATTAACTCTTGCGGCAGAGATTGACCTGCGGTTGCGCAGATTGCATACGAAGTAGGGGTTGCCACCTGTTGTCGTATCCATTACTCGTAATGCACAAAAGGTACCGTTCTAACGCTATGGGCCTTGCTGAGTGGGTGCAATCTCAAGAAATAGCTCGTGCAACTTCTTATCGCTGGTTCCGCGATAAGAAGTTGCCAGTCCCAGCTCATAAAATTAGGGGACTAATCCTGGTGGACCTTCCCGATGAAGCCCCTAAAGGACAGGGCGTTGTGTAACCACGGGTGCCATTGGCGGATTAGAAGTCCGACCTTAATCGTCAGGTAACGCGAATCACAAAATAGGCGATCTTAGAGGAAAACGGTCCTCTTTGAAAATGGGTCTCGAAAGGGCAATTTGCAAATTTGAATCTGCGCTCAACGGTCATTTACCTCAGTTCTTAGCCTTGTTAGGTGATCCGTCGCTGTCTCGAATCATTGTTGAACACCGAAATCGTTTCGCTCCTTTTTTTGTGAAGCGCCTAGAAGCGGCACTAGCTGCGCAAGTCGTCAACTCGTCGTAGTTGATCCAAGTAAGTTGGATGATGACCTAGTGCGGGATATGGGCGAGATTCCAACCAGTTTTCCTTATGAGTTTTTGTCTCTGGATCTATGGTAAGGATCCGGCGTGTAACGGGGCTCGTAGGGTAATCGAGATGAGGCGCTCCCACGCATCTCCGCTTCGATACCCGTTCAACTTCTGGGCCAGCGCTCTCAAAAAGCGTGCAAAAACTTGATCAACTTGCCAGGAGAAATATGCATCCGCCAGGACACTCCTCCGCTGCGGCAAGGACCGAGTCTTCTAAATGGATTGGAATTGCGGCCTTCTCTGAAATTCCGATTCCATCTTTAACATAGGCGTAACCGTCATCCCCAATGGTGAATACTTGTGGACAGCCTTGTTCGCATAGTCCATCTCCGGTACACAGATCCTGATCAATTCGCACAATCATTGTTACCCCTTTCTTGC
>JAJZCF010000060.1 GCA_021846265.1 Actinomycetes bacterium
AGCGGACCGGTATCTTTGATGACCGTCATCTCGGCGTGCGGATCTATCCCGCCTGCGTCGAGCCTTCTCAGGTAGTGACCAAGGCGCAGGAGGCCGTGCGAACCCTTCCCCCAAGCATCTGCGGTCACCATCGCCCAGGCGGAGCGATCGGCGCTTTGCGTCGATAAGCCCCGTGAGACTAGCAGTTCGGTAGCGAGTTTTTTAGCGTCGGAAAGAGTGGTTAGCAAAGGGTCCTCCGAGAATTTTTACTACGAATCACCCTAGTAGTGGTAAGACCAATTTCCTAACGCAGGAGCTAGCATGTTTAGGGTAGTTACGATGCAAAAACTATTCCGATGGCGCTGCGTCGACCTAGAGCAAAGGGCTTATTCTTGTGTCTGTTCAACCAAGGAACTCTAAATTAAAAGTGGATGGATCAGCTGAGGTACTCGTTGTTGAAAACATATGGGGCGCCGCATTCGACGAACTTAGCGAGCATTACGTTGTGTCTTTTGAGCCAGACCTGTACAAGGATCCCGAGGCCCTCAAGGAGCGTTTGATCGGCGTTCGAGCGATCGTCGTTAGAAATAAGACGGAGGTCGATTCGGAGATTTTGAGGGCTGCGACCTCCCTCGAGATCGTCGCTCGGGCTGGTGTCGGCTTGGACAACATCGACCTAAAGACTGCGGACGAGGAGGGAGTCGTCGTGGTCGCAGCGATTGGGGCTAATGCGAGAAGCGTCGGAGAGCACGCACTAGCCCTTGCCTTCGCCCTGGCCAGGGAGGTGGCTTCACTTGATGCGTCTGTCCGTCATGGCCAATGGGACAGGCGCCTTGGCATAGAGCTCGCCAACAGGACGTGGGGGGTAGTCGGACTCGGGGCCACCGGCCGGGAGACCGCCAAGCTAGCCAAGGGAATCGGTATGGAGGTGGTGGGCTACGATCCATTCTTTGAGGGTAACTTAGCCTTGGCCGGAGTCGATGAAGTCGTGGGCGAACTGGGAGAACTTTTGCAAAAGTCCGACTTCGTTTCGTTGCACATCCCATTGACAGACGAGACTTTCCAGCTAGTTAATAGTCAGTTTTTGAGTTCAATGCGGAAAGACGCCTTTTTGATCAACTCTTCAAGGGGTGGACTTGTCGACGAAGATGCCCTTTTCGATGCGCTAGAAAAAGGTATGATCAGGGGTGCCGGATTAGACGTTAGGGCGGAGGAGCCCCCCGGTTCCCACCCTCTCAATTCTCATCAGCGGGTAGTCCACTCGCCGCATGTCGCCGGACTCACCGAAGAGTCGCAGGTCCGGGTGACCGAAATGCTGGCCGGAGAAATAAGGTTGGTGCTCTCTGGAATCCCGGCTACTAAGAGCGTATCTGCGCACAAACTGCCACATAAAAATGGGTAACCCTAACTGGCGGTAGTGGAAGATCTGTTGGAGATAACTTTGATTCCGAACTAGATAAACCCTTGTGGCTAGGTCTTTGTAAGGAGTCGGCTCCTATACGGGTTCGGCTCGTCCTTATCTATCTGTTCGCTGACAGCCGAAGATTGCTTGTGCCGGGTTACCTATGGAGCAGCGGGTTCAAGGGGTCGGGATGGCTTTGGAAATAGAACACCCCCCGGGGAGGGAAATCACCTTCGGGGGGTGTTCTGGGGCAACATTTTGTCTTATGCGACTACTGCGCTCGCACCTGCTTGCTGGATCGCCTGTATTCCACCGCTGACCGAAGTCTGATTCGCCAAGACCGAGTTGAGCGGAGCTTGGAAGGTTGCAGAGACAGCGGGATAGTTCTGGATCGATGGACGGGCCTTTGCCTTGGCTAAGATCCCGGGCAGGTTCTTCAAGTTGGGAGACGCAGCCACCAACTGAGCATCACCTTGGACGTCTTTACGTGCAGATAGCAGTCCCGCACCCGCAGTCATCTGGATCTGCTGTGGTTTCGAAGTCAAGTATTGGATAACCCTCCACGCTGCTTCTGGACGTGCCGACTTGGCGTTGATCCCATACATCCAACCACCGGTGCAGCCGTGACCATCGGCGGCGGTGACCCCGGGCAAGGAGGCGTTTGAGACCTGGCCAGCGACCTTGGAAACGGAGGCCTTATTGGCCAGCGCATACGCAAAGGTCCAGTTACGCATGAATAGTGCATTGCCATTCTGCATCAAAACCAGGGCATCGTTCGGCTTCATGGTGGAAGTACCCGGAGGGCTGATCTTCGTTGTGTAGATCGTGTCGTACAGGAACTGGAGTGAGCTGTGTGCCGCAGGGGTGTCAAGTGTGAGCTTGGAACCGCTCGACAACTCACCACCGTAACCCCAGGTGTACTCGCAGAATTCGTCGAATACCGCCTCGATCTGCGCACCCTCCCAGACATAGCCCCAGAAGTTAGGATTGCTCTGCCTCTCTGCGGCTTGGATCTTTTGCGCGGTAGCTACGAGTTCGGCTATGGTCGTCGGGACCTTCTCGTTGTACTTCTGCAACAGGTCCGTCCGGTAGTAGAGCTGTCCTACGTCGATCGATTGAGGTATTGCGTAGAGTTTGCCCTTGTACTTGCCGATGTCTAGTGCGGTCGAGATGAACTGATCCTGGTATGCGGCATCGGCATAAGCGTCTAATGGAAGAACCCAGCCGGCAGCTGCGAAGGTGCCTGGGTAGGTGACGTCCATCGTCAATACGTCTGGAGTCGAAGCGCCGCCGGCTAGTGCGGTGACGTACTGGTTATAGACGTCGTTGGTCGTCGGCGGAATCGTTTGATAGGTTACTGGAGTGTCTGGATTGGCATTGTTCCACTGCTGGATGAGCGTGGTAATCGTTCCCGAGTTATCCTGCTCGCCCGCTACTATGATCGGCCCAGTTTGCACAGCCAAAGCCGTAGACGAAGACGAGCCAGACCCCGTCGATGCCGCTGTGGTGGCGGTAGAGGAAGAACTTCCATTCCCACACGCCGCCAAGACGACCCCTCCTACAGCCGCCGCTGCGAGGCCCAAGAATGACCGCCTCCCAAGCTGGTTAATCCCCTGATTTTCAGTCAGATCTACTTCCCTACCCATCTAAAAAGCTCCCTTCCCCAATTGGGCGCATTATGGGCGTGTGCTCCTTGGCGTAAATTAGCACAGCAGCCCCCCATTAACCTTTAGTGGTTATCAGTGGCCTGTCCACTGACCACTTACACTAACATCTCAACTTCCCGATGTCAAACTTTGAGACTTTTTGCTTACTAAATTTGCTTACTAAATTTGATCACCAAGTTAGGCACTGTTTTCTCTTCAGAGTCACCAGGTCGATTAGGCCTCAGACAACGAGACGTATTCGATTTCAACCTCTGCGACACGCCCGTCTTCTGAATGTACTTCGGCTCTGGTGATCCTCCTTTTTGGTTCATCTGCGAGGAGTACCCCCCTTTGCGAGTTGTATCGGTAACGGAACTCATTTTCGCCTTGATAGATCGTCGTTGTCGTGTCTGGCCCCGGCCAGATTGATATCGACCATTTATCGTCCGGGATTTCCATCGTGTGCTGACCCATCTCGCCGAATGGAATCGCTCCCCCTGACCTGACGAAGATCGGCATCTTGTCCAGGGGTACTTTGGCGGTAAACCGCTTGGGTCCTACGTGCGCTTCTCCGGTCCAAAAATCCGACCAGCTACCTTTGGGGAGCACGATTTCCACCTCGGCCAGCGGTGTGGTCTCGTCGAGGACGGCAACTATCAAGAGGTCCGGCCCCAACAAGAACTCATGCTCTACGTCGTAGAGGGTGATATCTGTTGGATCCTCGAAGGTGAGGGGTCTGAGCATCGGCCAGCCGAAAAGCGAACCTTGCTTTGCCGCACTCATTAGATAGGGGAGTAGTCGATAGCGCAACTCCACGTAGTCCCGTACGATGCCGAGGACCTCTTCTCCAAATACCCAAGGTTCCCGTGGGGTTAGGCCATGGAAGCGAGTAAGTGGAGAGAGGCACCCTATCTGACTCCATCGGATGAAGAGTTCCTTTGAGGGACCCATGCCATAAAAGCCACCGATGTCGTGTGACCACATGCCGGGAGCCGATACCGCCCAACCCAGGCCGCCCCGCAAGCTGGCGGCTAATCCAGCGAAGGAGGCCTCAGGGTCGCCACCCCACTGTGCTGGGTACCTTTGCGATCCAGCCCACCCGCTCCTCGACCAGACCAGCGGTTCCCTTTGGGTCTTTTTGGCGACCGTTTCGTGGACGGTCCTCGAATACCAGAGGGGATAGAGGTTTCTCCAGTTGCGGCCGCTTAGCCCGTCGGACATCGATGCCGAGTCCGGGAGACCCTCACCAAAGTCGCACTTCAGGACGGAAGCACCGAGATCTAAGAGTTCTTCGTTCTTTTCTCCCCACCACTTTCGCGCATCCGGATTGGAGAAGTCCACGAGATATCTCGCCCTGCCATCCCTTGAGAAGGTTCGGTCCACCAAAGCGGGCTCATTATCGCTCGACCTGACGAGATAACCCATCTCCTTGGCGTATTCACTTAGCGGTGAAGCTTCGTCAAGGTAAGGGAGCTCCCAAACCGACGCGTGGAATCCGTCTTCTAGCAGGCTAGCAAACATCTCTTTTGGCGCTGGGTACTTCTCTTCGGACCAGATAAAGTCGCAGTTGAGCCGGTCTAGCACTAGCCAATCTGGATCGATATGCAAGACGTCACATGGGACCCTATGTTCTCGCATTCCCTTGGCGGCGGCTTCGAGCTCTTCTCGGTTAGCATACCGACACCTAGACATCCAGACCCCTAAGGCCCACCTCGGTGGGACGTTCATCCGACCGGTCAGTTCGCTGTAGTGGGTCAGTCGCTCCTTGAGGCCTTCTCCGGCTATTAGAAATAGGTCAAGGTTGTCTAGCTCATTCTCGACCTGGAGGAGGCTTGGATAAGGCGTCCCCACCGAAACCGACATTGGGCCAGGGCCGTGGAGAAAGGCGCTGTACCCCTTGGAGGAGTGCCAGACGGGGGCGGGTTTGTAGACCAGTCCCGTGCCGACTCCTAATGCGTCATTCGCTATCAGTTCGAACTTTCTACCGATGTGGTTTACGCTAGAGAACTGTTCCCCTAACCCGATTATCTTTTCGCCGGGCTGTAACTCCAGTGAAAAACCGCTCCTGTTTAAGCCAAAGTCCATCGCCCCAGCGAAGGGGAAACCGGCGACCTGCCTTCGAGCACCGCCCGAGAGTGCAATACGCCTTCCATTTTGGTCCAGGAGTTTGAATCCGAAGGGAAACTTATCGAAGACGAAGGTCAATGCCCCGGTGGAAATCTCTATTGATTCGCCAGACTCTTTAGTAGCGAGCTGTATCGGGTTGAGAGATTCCTCGACCAGGATTCCATACCCTTTTTCGCCGGGGTCAGCCTTATCAGGGTCGGTCGGCCAAATCGACCCGGGGAGCATCGTCAATCTAAATGTGTTGTCGTTGTACCCCCTTACTACGAGGATCGCCTCTGACTTGACGGTCTTGTCCGTCTTTTCGCCAGACGGATCGTCGAGCTTTGGTGCGTTAGGTAGGAGGGACTCTAGGCTTTGTGAACTAGCGGGTTCGGTGGTAATGATCCCCGCAACCCGGCCTATCGGATGGTAGGAAACCGAGGTGACATGCAATAAGACCGCATCTGGCAGGTGCTCGACCTCTCTGATGGTTCTGAGGAGGAAGTTTTCGCTCGCGACCAAAGTGTCGTCGTTATTTGTTGTCATCGTTACTTGACTGCTCCTAGAGTTAGACCGCTTATGAGGCGGCGTTGGAAGACCGAAACTCCAAGGGCGACCGGAACTAGCGCTAATACGGTAGCTGCCGAAATGATTCCCCATGGGAAGGTGTATTGGCCCGGGTATAGGGCGATTCCGACCGGTAGAGTACGCATCTGGTTATTGGTCATGAAGGTCAAAGCCAGCAGAAATTCGTTCCAGTTGGTGGCGAAGATGATCAGTCCAGTGGTGACTACCCCTGGGACCGATACTCGAAGAATGATCCTAAAGAATGCGCCCAAAGTAGAAAGGCCGTCCACTTTGGCGGCCTCTTCGAGCTCCTTCGGGAGATCCTGGAGGTAGGCATTCATCAGCCAAACGCATATCGGTAGGGTCAAAAAGGTGTACGGGATAATGAGCGCCCAGTAGGTATTTAGCAGGTTGAAGTGCCTAAAGAGATTGAATAGTGGCACAACAAGGGTTATCGGCGGCAAAAAAGAGAAGGCCAGAATGACCATGAGGATCAACCTTTTAAACCGAAAGCGGAGCCTAGCCAGCGCGTATCCGGCGAAGGTGCCCAAGGTCAGGCTAAAAACGGTCGAGGTCACAGTGACCAGTAGCGAGTTGAAGTAGTACCGACCGAAAGGCGCCTGACTGAGGGCAGTTCTGTAGCTTCCTAAGGTCACCGAAGTCGGAAGGAGGGTGACCGGCTGGGTCGTCAGCTGGGCCTGGGGCTTGAGTGAGGTTATCAGGATCCAGATGACAGGGAAGAGGGCGTAAAAGCCGAGAATGATAGCGCTGAGGTTGAAGATTCCCATCCTCGCCCTCGCCCATCCGTGGCGACGCGACGCCTTGGCGGGATTTGGAGACTTCACTCTTACTCTCTTGCGGCTTGGTGCATTTGAGGTTGTAGTCATCTATAGCTCTCTTTTTCTAACCCAGTGAATCTGGGCGATATAGGATTTTCATATACAACAACGCAAATAGTGCAATCATGATCGCCAGGACAACCCCTATCGCCGAACCGTATCCAAAGTTGAGTCCCTGTATCGACTGCTGGTAGAGGTAGAGGGGGAGATTGAGGGTTGAATACCCTGGACCACCTAATGTCAGTCCGTAGATGATGTCGAAGGCCTGAAGGGCCTCAACCGTTCGGAGCACCAGAACGACGAGAATCGTCGGTTTGAGCATCGGCATGGTGATACGCCAGAAGCGCTGCCACGGATTGGCGCCATCGACGTCGGCCGCTTCGTATACAGAAGCGGGAATCGACTGCAATCCGGCCAAAAATACTAGCGCAGCGAAGGAGTTGACCTTCCAAATGGCGAGCAGGAAGAGGGCTATAACCGCCAAGGTTGGAGAGCCTAGCCAGACAAAAGCGTGTGGTAACCCGAGGCGTTGCAGTACCCCATCGAAGAGTCCATAGTTCGGATCGTACATGAATCGCCAAACGACAGCCGTGATTACCGTCGGCATCATCCACGGGAATAGCAGGGCCGCCCTAAATATCCCGCGACCCTTGAACTCGCGATTTGCCATCAGCGCAACGCCCAAGCCTACGAGTGTCTGACCGATCACGCTTAGTACTGCGTAGAAGATGGTAAATCGAAAAGCCATCCAGAATATGTGGTCGTGGATCAACTGACGGTAGTTACCCAGGCCATAGCTGTGATTTAATGGGTCGGTCAATATGTAGTGCTGGAAGGACCAGAGGATGGTCTGGATCGAAGGGTAGAGGAGGATGGCGCTCAACCCGATGAGAGTAGGAAGCAGTAGCCAAAAAGCGAATCGACGTTCCTGGGAACTCAGGCTACGGGTTTTTTTAGTGCGGAGGGAAGGTTTCCCGCTGTCCTGTCTCCGCCGACGACCGTTGACCTCGACCGCCTGGCTCATCGATTCCCCCTCCTCCAGTGATGTAATCCGGCGGGCACGGGCCGCAAAGCGCAAGTCCAGCCGTTCAGCAAGGGCCAAACCAGACCCTCTGCCGCTCCAAAGGGGATGCATGCGTCGATCGTCTGGTATGACCTCTGGCCAAAATGCTATACGCCTCAGGTCCGATTGTCAACCTTATCGGACAGCTTTGGCCTATTTCCTAAAAACTGGTTGTTCCTAAGAATTGGTTGCCCCGAGCGGTAGGGCGCTTGTCGATCTCGATTGACTCTATCGTAGGACACTTTCATCGGCTAAGTGGGGCGAAATCCCCCATCGGCCGATGAATTCTTCCTTTGGATTTAGGGTGATTAGGCCAATACCGGAGTTGAAAGCGTCAGGTGCGCAGGTCATCGGCTCCAAGGCGATTGACATTCGCCTTCGATTCGGATCGAGAACTCGGTCTGCGCTATAGATCTGGATGAAATCATATTTTTTATCCATCCATAGGGTTATCGAGTCGCCCTTTGGATCGATTAGCGAAACGTATGCGATCCCATCCTGGTCTCGTTTCAGTCCTGACATAGCGATATCAAACTCCAAGCTGCCGATTGGAGAGGGAGACGAAAAATCCCATTTTGACCCTGTACAGGCCTTTCCGGGTCCAGGGATCCCTCCTTCTTGGACTGGATAGTAGGTCGAAGCGGGGATTTTTAAAAGCAACGAATCGATCCGATGATTTCCAAGTTTGAAATAAGGGTGCGCCCCAGTTCCAAATGGTACGGGGTCCGACCCTATATTTTTCACCCTCGTGATGACGCTAAGACCCGTTTTGCTGAGCGAGTACTCGATCGAGGCATCAAGGGTGAAGGGCCAGCCGGCACAGGGGTTGAGAACCAGCGAGTAGACGAGCGAGTCTTCTTTATGACTCGCTAGTCGCCAAGGTTGCCATCTCGTCAATCCATGTATGGCGTTTCCCTTTAGGGGCTCGGAGATATCGAGTTGATACTTTTTCGAATTCCAAAAGTACCTTCCGCCAAAAATTCGATTCGGCCAGGGTATCAGGGTCTGACCTCGGGCATCGTGGCAAACTTGGTCGGAGCTAAAGCCGTCTAGCACCTCCGTTGACACCCAGCGGTAGCTCCTAAGGGTCGCACCTAACTCGCAAGCAACCAGATCCTGGCCGGCGAAGCTCAGACCGGTCTCCTTCCCATTCGGACCAACATGCTCTGGAGTTAATCCACCCGATTGCGAATCACTACACACCAGCAGATACTTCCTTTCTCCTCGCTACTCTACGCACTCCTGCCGCTTTGGCACCCTCCTACTCGCCCGTAGATACTGGGCTGAAACGAGCCGAATGCCCCCCATCTCCCATGTTTAACCTGTGTTTTCGTGGCTTTGGAGTAAAAACTTTGAATACGGGATGGGCCAATTAGCTTCACCACCTTGCTGGATGAATATAGGCGCGGATGAGTAGTTATCTTGTTGTGGTTCTAAGAGACGATATTGCTGGCGTGGAGACTCGTAACGATGACGGACGACTTCGATTTAACTATGATGACCCTTATCGACGACGGAATAGCGCCACACCTTTGTCGTTATCGAATGCGGCGTAAAACCCCTCGTTTTGGCGATGAGGAGTGGCAACGAACTTTTCACGGACCCACCCGATGGCGTTTATGAGTGCAAAGTTCAATTCACAATGAATTTCAAAAGCGACCGTCGCTTCTTTGGCCGACTGCTCTAATTGCCGTATGAATCGGAATAGCCTGATGGCCCAAGGGAAGGTATTTTCGGGTCCTAGTCTGTAATCAAGACCGAGATATTGACCGTTTTCGAATATCCAGGGAGCCGTTTCGAAATGTCTGCACCCATATCCAGAATAAAAATACCTGCTTGTGCACTGACGTGGCGTTTCTCTAGGAGTTCAGGTCCAGGTGGACAGCATGTCAATACTTCGGACACCAAAGTGGAGCTGATTTGTGACATCTCACAGCTCCATGCTGAGCAAAGTGTCCTTGACCGAATCTCTGCCCGATACGGCACGGAAATCAAAGTCGTGGCCTCCTCTCAGCGCTCACAGACGCAGAACCGAAAATTGGCGTATCAAAATCTGACAGATAGGCTGGAAAAGGCTGCAAAGGTGCCGCGCAACCGCAGGCCGACTAAACCAACTTGGGGTTCGACCCAGAATCGTCTCGATGAAAAGCGAAAGGCGTCGATACAAAAGGCCCAAAGGCGTCGACCACTTGATGAGTAGTTGCTAATTGCGAACTCCCGCCCGAAGCTTTTTGGGCTTTGGGGGCCTTTGACTCTGAACCTTCTCGCCTGGGCTTAAAAATGAGCGATCGATCAAGGTTTGTCAAGCCTGACCACAAAAACAATTTAAACATTCGGCGCCACTGTAAAGTTGGCCACCAGATCGCACTTCGCCTTCTCCATCTTCGGAAATAGAACCACGCTTTTGTAGCTGTGCAGAAGTTTCAAGGCAGTGGAGCATAACTCTAGACAGAACCAGAGCAATTATGGTTTGGTCGCCTCGCAGGTTCACAAGGCCGCTTATTCAAACCGAAACACACTTTTTGGTATACGCCTATCAGAAGCAGTTTCGATGACCAGATTTTTGCCGGCGAACCTGGACCGGGATTGCTAATGAGCCACCGATGGCTGGCAGACGATGATATTCGCTCAACCGAGACCCGATCAGTAAAACCGCTTCCGACTAGATCTAGATCCGCCGATTTGTGGCTCTAGGGGTATTCTGCCGTTGATCCGGCGAGTTCGTCAGAAGAGGATCTCAGTCGTTCGTCGAGTTCAAAAATTTGTGCATTAAGTACCAGCGCCATCGAGTTCATCCCCTTGATATATAGACCATCAAGCGAGCGGAGCCGAGAAAGGGCGACGTATCCCATTCCTGGAGCGAAGGTTCTGCTCAGATCGATCTCAGCGGCATCGATGCTCATTCCTTGGCTCTTATGAATGGTGATCGCCCAAGCCAGTCGGAGGGGCAGCTGAGATATTTCAGCAACAACCTCGTCATCTTCTGTGTGCTGCCAGACGTATGGCAAGACGGTTATCTCCCTTTTACCATCGGCGAGCTCGACCACCACTCGACCTTGTTCGAAACGAATGACCCTTCCCCTACTTCCGTTGGCAAACGCCTTCGAAGGGTCATTCGCCACGAACATTACTTCGGCGCCGACCTTCAACTCGAGGTGCCCTGGGGCAAGTATTCGCTTTGCCAACTGCTCAACTGCCCCAGACGGACCCCGTGGTCGCATCTCAAAACTGGAGGTTGCCCCACCAAGGAGGCCGAGGTGTCGATGGTTGATCGAGTCCACGTCGATGTTGTGTGCAAAAAGTCGAGTTACTTCAACTCCAGGTGGCGGTCTGAGCCTGCTCCTCTCTTGCAATAGTGCGACATGGTCGTCGTTCAGATTGCCCCTGCGCATCGCTTCCAATACCGCCAAGAGTCCATCATCACCCTGTCTGTGTTGCTCGTCTAGGTAGCAAACGAGGGGATCTAGATCCTTCCAGGCCAGGCTTTCATGTGCGAAGTCAAAGCCGGATGAAGATCGATTGACCGGTGGGAGTTGGAACATGTCACCGACCAGTACCATCTGAAGGCCACCAAATGGACTATGGTCCCTCCGAAGCTCCCTCGCCAAAGTATCGAGCATCGAGAGAAAATTGCCCGAAAGCATCGAAACCTCGTCGATAACTAAAACATCGGTATTCAAAAAGCGAGATACGAGCTTACCCCTCCGTGCGAGGGCGGCTATATCTTTGGCTTCGAGGGTTTCCTTGATCCCAATTTGCGACCAGGAGTGTATGGTAGAACCCGAAATATGGGTAGCGGCGATTCCGGTCGAAGCCGTGACTGCGACCTTGCGTCCCTTCGATATTGCATTTGCGACAAACTTGCCCAAAAGGTAAGACTTGCCCGCTCCCGGCGCGCCGGTAAGGAAGACCGACCTCCCTGACATCAAAATGGTCATTGCCTGCGACTGCTTCATAAATCAAAACGCTACCGTCGATTTAACCTCTCTATTCCTGTTTCCCTATCTCGGCAGGGTATCGACCAAATGGAACGTGCTCCTCGGGCAAGAGGCAGGCAGTCTCAGAGTTGAATGCTGCTGTGCCTGTGTCTACGATGGGTAGAAGCAGGCGGCCGCTTGCGCTTGTGGCCCATTGAAAGTGAGCAGCCGATGGACACCTCTCACGTTGCCGACACCGAGGTTCAGGACCGCTACCGTCGGATCGCCGACGGCTTCGAGCAACGCTTGACGACGCTTTCTCCGAACCAGCAGAACCTGCCGACTCCGTGCACCGACTGGGACGTGGCCACTCTCGTCGCACATGTGATTAGCACCCACCGTCGCATCGGAGCACAGGCTGGAGGACCAGCGGCCAGCGACCCGGACCCGAACGGCGAACTGGAACTTCAATGGAGGGAAGCACGCGCTTTGATTGCTGAGGTGCTCGGGGACCCCATCCGGGCGCAGGCAACAGTAGGAGGCGTGTTCGGCGAGCAGACCTTCGAGTCGCTCGTGAGCCGACTGCTCTGTGCGGACACCCTCTATCACACCTGGGACCTCGCCCGGGCAAGCGCTCAAGATGACCACCTCGACGAGGACGCCTGCGAGAAGGCGCTTCGCTTCCTCGAGCCGCTCGACGAAGCGATCCGGCGCCCTGGGGGCTTCGCCGCCAGGATTTCGCCACCGCCAGGGGCCGACGTTCAAACTCGCTTTTTGAATTTCGGCGGGCGGGCCGCTGACTGAATAATCAAGGAGCTCAACTCCGACGACAGGGGCCGGCTTTTTGATCATTATCTGCGTCAAACCCCTCCCTTGCAAAAGGGGCTGACGCGCAGGTTGATTATGCGCTACAGGCAAAGATGATCAGGGAGATTTGCATGGAGAATGACACGTGGGAGATCGCAGACCCAAATTAGTTCTTGTCTGTGGAAGCTAGCCATGATGTACATCATGGCGTTGAGGTGTGATCGTAGTCGTGGCGAGAACAAGTCCGAGCGTTCGGGCCGAGTTACGCTCAACTGGTAGTATGTGGATATGGCGAGCGTAGCTACCGCACAGCCGTTTGAACCAACGGGAGCGCAATCCCCTTCTGTGAGGGAGGGGTCAAGCGACCTCATCCTTTCTTGG
>JAJZCF010000061.1:0-5928 GCA_021846265.1 Actinomycetes bacterium
GGCCAAGTGGTAGAAAGAAGCCGTGAACAGGCTCGTGTTCATAAGCCAGATTTGGATGGAACGGTAATGCCAGATGTCCTGGGTGCGGGACTTCATTCGCTGCAGGAGCGGGTAGACGAACTCGAAGCGTCGGTCATCGGACATATTCATGCTGGTGCCATAAGGTCAAGCGAAAGCGGTACCTGGAGGGGCGAGGACTTCTCGATCTGATTTTAGATTGAAACTGGCTATCCGCATCTGCCGGGACCGATTCGATAATTTGGTGTTTCACCGAGAAGAGCCAAAACTGTTTGGTGACCTGGGCTAGTAGAAAGCTCAGGTTACCCGGTAAATACCACCCTGAAGTGGGATCAGCTGCTTTGGAGTTTCAAATAGTTGGACATGCGCTTCCAATCGTCCACTGGAGGCTTATTGATGTCCTCGCCTAGCAGCTGAATGAGGACTTGGTCCGCTCCAGCATCGAGGTGGGCTTGGATTGATTGTCCGGCGGCCTCTTCGTCCCCGAAGGTTACCAAGGCGTCCTTCAACTTCTCTGATCCCCCTCTGACAAAGTCTTCGTCATGGAAGCCTTGCCTCTTCCAGCTGTTGCGGTAGTTTGGCAGCCCGGAATAGAACTCCAGGTGTAAGTGGGCTCTTCTTAGGAATTCATCACGATTATCAGTCAGCGCCACTGCCTGCTCTACGATCAGGAGCCGATCGGGTCCCAGAATCTCCCTAGCCATCTTTGTGTGGGCCGGAGTAACGAGATAGGGGTGGGCTCCATCGGCCAGGTCGCGCGATAGTTCCAGCATTTTTGGGCCCAAGGCGGCGATCACGCGAGTCGGCCTATCGTTGATGCCTTTGGCCATGAAGGTCGCTTTGTCGAGTGCATTGAGGTAGCTAGACATAGTGTCGATTGGGCTTTGGTACGTATGACCCCTGAAGCGTTCGACCAGTGGTAAGTGGCTGACCCCGAGTCCCATGATAAACCGGTTTGAAAAAGCGTCATCAATGGTTCGTGCTGCGGCGTTTGCCGCCATGGCATCCCTCGCGTAGATGTTGGCTATCCCCGTTCCTAATATCAGACTGTTTGTGGCGGAAAGGAGAAGTGCGGAATTGACGAATGCCTCCCGTCCGTATGCTTCCCCGAAAAAGAGCGAGTCGAAGCCTAGCTCTTCAACGATTTTGGCAAATTCCATCGCTTGACGGATCTCAACGCCCTCAAGTGCGAGAGTCCAGATACCTATTTTGGACCCGAAGCGCTCACGCCACTCAGCTGCTCTTGGTTCATCACTCAACTGTTTCCCCCTTGCCTTAGCTCCGAAGGAGACCTAGCGGGCTCTAATCTTGAGCTTAACCCCTAATGAGGTGCTTTGGAGACGCAGTGGTTACAGTCGTCAACCTTATTTGATCTAGTCTTTTCGTGAGAAGTATGTCGGCTAGGCAGTAGGCCGAGTTTTCGACGTGCAATTACCGCTGAAGGTCTAAGTTCGGGAGAGTTCGCCATGGAGCCGAGTGAGAAATTGATCTGTTTTACCGGACCAAAGGGAACTTCTGACTTTCGCGCAATCAAGTTGTTCGAATCTGTCGACGAATTTGAAGCCCTTCCGATGCCTTCGGTGCCGGAAGTCATCCAAACCGTGAACTTCACTCCAGGATGCTACGGCATCCTACCAATGGAAAACTCAACCGATGGCGAGATGACGACTATTCTCGACAAGCTCATCTTTTCCTCCAGCAATGTTCGGATACAAGGGGAGGTGGTGTTGGCCGAGGGGATCGCCTCCTTCGGGCTGGCCGATCTCCACCTAGCGACGACGGTAGTTTCTCATCCAATGATCCTCGACCTCTCATCGAGGTTCATCAAAGAGAGGGGATTGGTGACTCGACACTCCCTGTCTACCTCTGATGCATGTCGCATGGTTGTGTCGGAGCGGGACTCCACTCTGATTGCCCTAGCTCCGCCGGAGGTAGGGGAGCAATTCGATCTGGTGATGTACGCTTCTGAGGTATCTGATGTCGGTGAGATCAGAACCCGCTATGTCTTGATTGGCCAAGAGATCCCCGAGCCTACTGGGGCCGACAAGACATCTCTTGTGATAACTCCTGGAGCCGACAGGGTTGGGTCACTTTCTGAGGTGGCTAAAGTTTTTGCGGATTCTGGGGTAAACATGCTTTCGATCCTTTCTAGACCATTGCAGGCGAAGATAGGGATGCACAGCTTCTATCTAACCTGCGAAGGACACATTTCGCAAGATTCTGTATCGTTGGCGGTGCAGTCGCTTTTGAAAATTGGTGCATCGGTCAAACTCCTTGGTTCCTATCCGAGGTGGAAGGGTGCCGAGGTAACCACACCGTTCTATTCTCTGCCCCAAGGGAGTCTGGAGCCCAGTTCGCTTGGACTCTAAACTGCCAATAGGGGTAGTGGGCCTTGGGCATATTGGCGGTTCAATAGCCTTTTCGATCCAGGAGCACCGTGAGGTTCTGGCCTTTGACCCCGATGAAGGAACAATGCAAAGCGCTAAGAGGCGCGGCATCGAAATAGTAGCGCGTCCGGAAGAACTTTTGGGTAAGTGCGGGACGATACTCTTTGCTCCCCCAAATCCGGCGTTGATTGAAGCGGTATCGAATCTGCTGGCCGCGAGATCGAAGAGCGCTCAGGAGTCGCCCCTACTGGTCGTAGATGTGGCTTCGACCAAGACCAAAACAATCGCTTCCGTCTCAGGAGTCGTAGCAACTCACCGAGGCGTTACCCATTTGAGCCTCCACCCGATGGCGGGACGGGAGGGGAGCGGGTTCGATAGCTCCGACCCAGAAGTCTTATTTCGCTCTAGTTGGGCGGAGATCCCGACCGCTATTAGGGCCGAGCCAAGAACGAGTCTCGAGCTTTTCGAGATCTTTTCACGGTGCATGGATTTCGAGATGATTCCTCTTTCGGCGGCTGTTCATGACAAGGCTGTAGCGGTTGTGTCACACCTTCCCCATGTGCTAGCTGAAGCGCTAGGTGTCACATTGAGTGGGCTTACGGAAGTTTCCGTTGCCCGACTTCTAGCTGCGGGTTCTTTTGGAAGCGCGACAAGGGTAGCTAAAGGTGCTCCTGAGCGCGTTTCGGAACTTTGTTGGCCAAACAGGGCGATACTCGCAGCTGAATTGGATAATTTTATTGAAGTTCTGGCTAGGGCATCTGGCTCTCTAAAGGAGCCTTCACCAGAGAAGTTTTTTAGATTTGTCCAGCAAGGATCGTCCGCTATAGCCGAACTCCAAGATCGTGCAGAGCCGAGAACCGAGAGCGCCGTTTGCGAAGCGGACTCATTCTGGGAGGCAATTGACCCGATCAGAGATTCGGGGACGCTTCTTTCTGACTTCAAGTTTGCTGGCGACTCAGTTTCTTTTGTTTCCCGGATCGGCTGATCAATGTAGAGCCTCTGCCGCTACGTGTTCTCGAGTTAGAACGGAGACGGCAGATGCTATTCGATCTGCTTCTCGGCCCTGAGCTAAAGCTAAACCAGCCTTTGTAATCCACCCATTCAGATCTCGAATTGGATAGCGGCTCGTTCCTTCAGAATTGGCAAAAGATGCTTTTTTATCATTTCTTGATGATGGGTGTCGATCGCATAGTCTCGGTAATCCTGCTCGGAGTCAAAGTCTGCAACGACTACGTAGTCATAGTTAGTTCCCTCGGGCCAGAAGTGTAGATCGGGACCATGGGTGAAGGACTTTATGACAGGAATAAGATCTGGTAGGGTAGCGACGGCCCTTTCTAAGTCGGAGATCTTCTCGGTCGAAACCGTCGGATTGAAACGAAAAGCTGCGATATGTCTTATCACGGGAATTGCCTTCCTACTTTGTCAGACCACCTTGTGGTTTACTGTCGATTAGGACTTAGTTTTACCGCTTCCAAACAAAGAGGAGCGGACCTTTGGTAAAATTGGATGCTGAAAATGCCTTCTAAGTTGCGCCTCTTCAGTTACATGAGACCAGCGTAAAGGCCGCCGTCGACCCAGAGGGAGGTGCCATTGACATACTTTGCCTGCTCTGACAGTAGAAAAGCGGCGACTTTTCCAAAGTCGTATGGGTCGCCGAATGATTTAGAGGGCAAGCTCGCAGCGGCAGCCGAAGGGTCACCTCCGTGGAGCTGAATTAGTCTGTCTGTCTTGTGCAGTCCTGGTTGGATAGTATTTACCGTTACCCCATCGGCAGATACCTCGGTCGCCAACGTCTTTAGATAAGCGGTCAATGCGCTACGTGCGGTGTTGGAAAGTATAAGGTTGGCGCCCGGTTGCCTAACCCATAGCGAGGTGATCGCTAGTATTCTGCCCCAGCCTGATTGGACCATCGCTTCGACCGTTGCTTGAGCTACGGAAATCATCGAGAGCAAATTCTGGTTGAGGGCAGCCTCGATGTCTTGAATGCTCGCCGACCGAAATCCGCCAGCCTTTGGTCCGCCAGCATTCAAAACTACTATGTCTATTCCACCTAATTGGGACCGCGCCGAGCCTATTAGGTTTTCGACTCCAGCCGGAGTCGAAAGGTCGGCCACTACCGAGCCAAATATCGAAGGGTGATCGGCCATCGCCTTGTCGAGTTTTTCTTGCGATCGGCTCGCAATGACCACCTTGACCCCTTCGTCAGCAAGTGCAACAGCGGTACCAAGTCCTAAGCCCTGCGACCCTCCGGTCACCAAGGCCCGACGATTAGCAATTCCAAGATCCATCTTTGCAAAACTAGCGGTAATTGGTCAAATTCAGACCGAACGGACATTAACTAGAAAGCAGCCGAGTCTGGGTGGAGACTCGGCTGCTTTTATATGGGTGGTATGGTTAGAGATTTCTATGGGGTTGGTTCGGTCAAACAGCCCGCTGCCTCGCCAAGGTGAGCCAAGCCAGCGAGATCGCCCGCCTGGTAGGTCGTCGGGGCGTTGAAGTTGTCGATCGGGTTCATGACTTGTGTGGGATCCGCCACGTGACCCAGGCCCATGACATGACCTAGTTCGTGCAGGACCAGCGACGTTTCCTGCTCGGCGGTAGCTGGATAGGTTGAAGAGATCGCCGCTTCACCGGTGACGTATTCCCACCTTGTCCCGGTGTAAAGCGCTGCCGACCCGCCCATGCCAATTACTCCGGTGCCGGTGAGATAATTCGTAGCTCCATTTGGTTCCCAAGCGATGAGAACCGGCGCCCATTCGGGGCCACTAGGAGTCTGGATTGTGGACGACCTACCCAGTGTTGGAAGTGTCGAAGTCTGCCCGACGTAATTAAACTGAATTCCAGTGGCACTCGTGATTTCTGCCAGGGCTTGCTGAATCATGCTCTGTCCGTTAGCCGGAGCATACTGTAGGTTGAGTTCGTAGTTGATTGCTTGGCACGGATTCCAACGAACTGGGACGTTGCTCGAGGAGTTCTGCGTTAGCAGGAATCCGTAACCGGCAGATGCGGGTGCGGGTTGGGTCTGCTCGTAGTAGCCGGCATTTGGGAAGCTCAGGCTCGCATCGGAGGTTACGCCGTAATTGTTCCATGTAGATCCGGCGCTGTTTCCAGTCGCCGCTATTGGGTTCGAAGCTGGACTAGTCGGAGTTGGCGCAGGGGTCGCAGTTGGGGTTGTTCCAGGCCCGAAGTTTACGGCGCTGCCGTTGGTGGTGACGAGAATATAGCCACCGGTTGAAGAAGCTGTGATGCCGGCGAAAGTACTTCCGGCCGCCACGGTGTTTCCCCCGCCGTAGAAGGTTGCACTGCCGAAGGAGTAGACCGAACCATCCTGGGCTGTTAGCCAGTATCCGCCGCCCTTAGTTGTGGCTGCCATACCGACGATAGGCTGAGTGAGTCCCATTGCTCCGGTTGAACCGTAGAACTTGGCGTCGCCAAATGTGAAGATTCCACCGTCCTTGGCTACCAGCCAATACCCTTGACCGGTTGCAGTGGCTGCCATCCCGACTATAGGTTGGTTTAGCTT
>JAJZCF010000061.1:6028-12618 GCA_021846265.1 Actinomycetes bacterium
TCCGGTAGATGCTTTTAGCACGAAGTTATCGTTTAGATATTTGGCGGAGTTTGCTACTGCATTAGCCGTTGCTTTTGATACAAAGTTACTCGGAGTGTTCGCTGGGATGCTGTATCCGGCGGCCGCAGAGGCAGACAGCAACACTGTGAGTGTTGTAAACTTTGCTAGCACCCGACTGCGATTAAAACCCTTGGTATTCTGCTTCATTAACCTCACCACCATTTGTGTATCCACCCATACAACTGATTAAGATATCGACGAAAAGTGAGAAAACTTGAACAGAAAATCACGAACAGTGGTGAAATTAGCGCCCGAAAGTGGTGGTAATTACAATATGTGGGAAACACAGTCAAATCAGTGAGGATCTTTGCGATTCGATTCTTGAGAAGCAATTTGCGCGCTTATTGCGACTATTCGGCACGCTAAGTGCGAGTTCGCTTTGAGCAGGAGCAAGTTGAAGGAGTCCTAGACCGACTTTTTCGAGACGAATAGCGCAAATGGGTGGAAGCAAACGAGGTGCAATTAAGCGCTATGAGCGATCTTGCTGGCAGCGACGGCAAAGGTACTAAGTGGCAAGGTGATATTGGATTGTTGACCAGCGAGTTCACTTGGTCGTATTCCAGGCTGGCTCCGGATTTCGGGCAGGATAAGGCCATACAGGCCCGCAGGAATGGATTACTGTGCGTGTTCTTTCTGGCGAGGTTAGATTTCCTGATTAAAGAAGCGACAAGCGGGCTTTGAAAGGTAAAAAGTCTGTGGGGGTTCTGCGAATGGGTGTGCCCGACCCGCTGCGAGTGCTTACACGCTGGCGCCGAACACATTGGGTGGACAATTTTGCAATTTGCTTGCTATGGCCCAACACTCTAGAGATTCGAGCACTGCTATAGATTCGGCCTGCCCAGATATTTTAAGTGGCGAACTTTTCGAACCTAAGTTTCTCGGCATTCTGGTGATAATGATGCGGAACCGTTTCCGTTGATGGTAAGCGGGCTATAGGGCTAAGAGCTGATGAGCAGATCAGGGCGAGACGCTGTGCGCTGGAGCAGATAACTGAAAAAAGAGATGACGAAGGAGATCTTGCAAGAGAACTTGATAATGGAACGTTCTACGAGTCTTTGGCTGGGTTTGAAAGTGATTGTAAAGAGGTCTAAGCGGGCATGGGACCAGACTGCGCAGTGGATCCATCAAACTGGGCAAGAGGCAGAGCTAGAAAACAGCGAAACTCATTATTGGCCGTGGTTTCAGACAGGTCCGGTTCGCCCTTGAAAACGATTGCACTTTGGACTGGCGAGATGGTCGCAGGGCTTATCGAGGGTAACTTCGGCGTTGTAATGAGTATCTCTGCTCTAAAAAAGATGCCACACGGCTTGGTGGCCTTTCTACCAAGCCAGCGATAGGCCGCTTATCAGGCCAATCTTGAGGCCATAGAGTTTTTACCTATTCATGGGGAAGCCGCTAGAGCCGGTGCGTAGGTATTTTTTCAAGACGAGGCGTCGGTGCATAGCGACTGTCGCACCGGGACTACTACTTGGAGCGCAGCGGGCAAGGGCACGGTTATCAAGTCCACCGTCGAACAGTACAGTCCAAAGTTGATCTCTTTTCGAGGGAAGCTGCGTATTTTCTAAGTAGCTGTTGGGTGACGCCTCCTTGGATTCTGCAAAGCATACCCGAGCGACAATCCCGATTTCCAGTATTTCTTATTGACGATGGCCTGCTTTATGGTCGTTTTAGAAAAGGCCAAGGAATGGGCCCTTTCAACCAATGAGTGACTTCGACTTTTCAACCCCCGGGGGAAGTTACTCTCTGCAATTGAGACCCGACGAATTGACTTTGAACAATGCGAATGCGAACCTTATCGGCAGGGTCTGGAAGTGAAGTGTCGAGGATCTGCGGGACAACACAGGGCGTGGGCTCATTTGACTGGCATCATTGCCCGAGTTGCTGATGAAATTCCCCTGTAATTCGAGTCCACGCGACGTACTTGACGAGTCCGAAAACTTAGGCGCGCTTTAGCAGTCCTGAGCTGCTTTAGAACCATTGTGATCACAGGCTATTCATGGCCAAAACTCGGTGCGCTGCTACTTAACGCTTGGATTACCATGTTCGGTTTTTATCAGCCCTTCGAGTCGTGATTCGAACTCTTCGTGGTCGATCTCCCCGCCGGCGTACCGATTCCGTAATATCGTAAGTGGATCAACTTCTAAAGAGGAGGGTTTTTGTTTTGCTAGCGGGTTCGGGTCATTTAGTGAAGTTCGATGCCAACGCCGGTGTGAGAGGGCATAAATAATTACCCCCACACCTGCAAGGATGGCGATTGGGTCGAAAATTGAAGGCGAGAATCCGCCACCCCAATTCATCATGTGGAAAACTCCTTTTTACTGGCTAGATGATCTGGCAACTGCTGCCGAAATGATCGACCCGGCCTGAGGCACGAAGGATGGATCGATCTTAAATCGGGCCGTAAGTGCCCAGATATCTAATTAGGACGAATAACACTGGAAGTGAAGGTAGAGTCACCTCCAACCTTGCCTTTTCGCTACGCATAACCCGTGCCTTTGAACGTACGCTACGACATTAGTTTCAAAGCCTAATCAGCTAGTTTTAGCCAGGTGACTAGGGACGCAAAGGAGGGTCTTTATCGGCAAAGGCAAGTAGTAAAGTCCCAAATTCGAACCGAAGACGCCCGTAATACAGCGGACGAACTAACACGGCCGCAGAAAGATCGAAGATCTAATTTCGGACTTAGCTAATGGCTGGCTTCTGGTCTTACCAAAAGGACCGGAATATTGCTGTGGTGCAGTACATAAGCGCTAACCGAACCTAGAAGGAGGCTGGTAAAGCTGCCGTGTCCGCGGGTACCTATGACGACAATGTCGGCTTCTTTGTCGGCGACCTCGACCAATCGGACACCCGGCGTGCCCTCGAGGAGTTTTCCTTTTACTTCAATTCCTGGGAAAGCTTCTTTGGTGGCTTCAACCGCCTTGTCGACCACTTCTTGAGCGGCTATCTCGATCTCGTTGATCGGGGCTACGTAAGCGGATCCATAGCCGAAGTTAGGGATGAACCAGCTATGCACTATCAAAAGCTTGCTACCTCTGACACTAGCTTCAGTTGCGCCGTAAGAGACCGCTCGAGAAGCGGCATCGGAGCCATCGGTTCCTACAACCACAACGTTTTTTTGTTGAATATCCAAGTTTTTGATTTCTGTCATCTTGATTCTCCTTATAAAACGATGGTGAGACCTGGCAGTGGAATACTGCTAGGAAACATAGGCATATTGCCCAGTAATTTTGTAACCCCTCTTCGCCAATTGGTCTTGGCATTGATTTCTTTAGCCATCGGCTGGCCTGGGCGGAAGTACTACTACTGGCGTTTTTGACTCTTCTATTATCCGATGTGCAGTGCTGCCAATCGAAGCCTCGCCGAGAGAGTGTCCGCGAGTACCCACCACGATTAGGTCAACCGCCGACTCGTCAGCGATTTCCAAGAGGGCGGTGACTGGACTTCCCTCAAGGAGCAGATTCTGGTGCTTGACCCCTGAATTCTTTAGCGGCGCACACCACACCGAATCAAGCAGTTCCGCTGTAATATGCCTAGCCTCTTCGGGGGATAGAAATTTACCGTTTTCTTCAATCGGCTTTAAGCCCATTGCATGAACCGCCATCACTTCGGCATTGGTCTGTTGAGCCAGGGCGATGGTCCAATTCAGAGCACCCAAGGAGTTGGCGGAACCATCTACCCCCACGAGTATCCTTTTTATCACCGTAAATCAACCTCTCTGATGTGCGAAAATGCGCACCATTCAACTTCGTAGACATTCTGACGATGTCTCACCGACGCCCATCTAATCTGGATCTTACTCCAGTGTTAGGCGCCATTTCACTCCTGCATCAATTAGATGGAAATGTATGAATTCAATCCTGGTTCCATTTGGTCATAGTTTTGATAGCTCGGGTTTTGATAAGTTAGGTATATTTGGCGGAAAGGTTAGGTCTTTTGACCCGTATCTTCTGTTCTGTCATGTTGTCCCGCGGTGAGTAGGGTGTGAGTATGACGATTAGGGTATTCCTGGTTGACGACCATGAGGTGGTACGGTGGGGCATTTCGAGCCTCGTAGACGCCGAAGATGATCTCCAGGTGACAGGCGAAGCTGGTTCAGTGCAGGAGGCATTAGCGCGTATTGCTAGTGCTCGTCCAGATGTTGCTCTGTTGGACGTTCGGCTTCCGGATGGCGATGGGATAGAACTGTGCAGGGAAATCCGATCCACTTATCCCGGTGTTGCCTGCCTCATGCTGACTTCGCACTCTGACGACGAGGCGCTGTTTTCTTCGATTCTTGCCGGTGCGTCGGGCTATCTCTTGAAGCAGATTAAGTTGGGTGATCTCGTAGATGGTATCAGGCGAGTGGCCGGTGGTGAAAGCCTCCTGGATCCGGCGGTTACAGCGAGAGTATTGGCAAGGCTTAGGTCTCCAAAAGAAGAGGACGATCCCCTTTCGAAACTTTCCGCACAGGAGCGGAGAATTCTCGAGCTGATCACCGATGGCCAGACCAACAAGCAGATTGCAAACGAGATGTTTCTTGCAGAAAAAACGGTCAAGAATTACGTTTCGAACCTTTTAGCCAAGCTATCTATGAGCCATCGATCTCAAGTTGCGGCGCTTGGCGCAAGGCTATCAGAGCGTAAGAAAATAGACGGCCTCGACTAACTATTCCTTTGCACATTTTGTTTTAGACCGGGTCATTCCAATCGCCTCAGGACCGGGAGTTGTGCGACTAAGCGGCTATCTGTTTTCGGGTGTTTCGAAACTTGTCCGACAGGTTTAGCCATGCTAGGCGCTTCAAATGGATAGTTCTCGTATTCACAAATCACGCTGTCGGAGTCGAAGTCGAAGTAGCTGGCGCGAATTAGGTCAGCTGACATCTGCACGAGCCTGATTTCGCCGAGCTGATTTTCTAAGTGTTCCCTAGCCCAATGGGAGTTCGGCGTAGAACGAACGGCTCGGGCTATTTTGGATCTGCCAACGACGAGCACGGACCAACCTACACGGGTTGTTGGATCGATGGAGTCTGCGTAGAGGGCGACTACCGATTGGGCGAAACAGTGGTGGAGTGGTGCTGAGGTGGGAGCTTGAAAGTAGACCATGGAATTATCAACCTGAAAATTGAGCCGAGCAATGATCGGGATTGCATCCTGGGTAAATGCGATATGTCCTGAACCCTTGTAATTGAGTAGCTCAAAACAGCGCTCATCGTCCAGATAGTACTGACTTCGTGCACCCTTACCCATGGGAATAGTGTCAGGCTCTTAGGGGCATTAGCTTCAGGGCTGAAGGTCACAATACCATGGGACGCTTAGAGGCTGGAAAAATCTTAGGCCTCTTTTCTCTTAGGCCTAATGCTTGTTCAGACAGAGCTTTAGTCGCCAGGGAAGAATACGACGCGCTTTTCGTCTGGGTAGGCGGGTCGATTCTCGATCTCCTTGTCAGAAAAAAGTTGCACAGCTCTAGAAAGATTTACCGCATGATCCCCGAATCGTTCGTAGAACCTTGCCACAAGTGCCAATTCCATAGCGACGGAGATGCTTTTGATGCAAGAAACCAGCTCAGAGGCAAATGCGACATGGAGTTCGTTGACCTCCTCATCGAGGGCCTCGATCACTGAGATCAACCGGAGATCCTGGTCCGCAAAAGCATCGGTTGCCTTTCTCCACATTGTCGTTCCGATGTCGCCCATCTGATCGATAATTCCCCTACAGCGAGGTGAAAGTTCTTCGCTCAAGTTTGAGAGCGCCCTCCTGGCGATGTGCTCTGCGAGATCGCCGGACCTTTCAAGCTCAGGAATCATTCTCAGCACCGCCAGGAGGTAGTAGCGATCACTTTTTGTCCCAAACTCGTCCACCAACTCCCTTGTGACCGAGGTCTCGATCTCGCGGTAGAGGTGATCTACTTCCAAGTCGCGGTCGACGATCTTTCTAGCGGCTACCTTATCGCCAGAAAGTAGAGCGTCGGTGGCTCCGGCAAAACTGTCGCCGACCAAGGCAAACAGCTCAATAACTCCCTGATTTATATTCTTACGATCCACAATACCTCCAGGCTAGGCCGTGGATTGATCCAGTCCCATAAGCCTAACCTGGATATTGGCGCAGGTTATTAGCTTTTGGAGCAAACATTAACTCTTTATTGTGGCCAGTCATGAAACGGCCTGACTGCAATTTTGAGTCATGATGAAAAAAAGTTATTTCAAGGTACTTTTTCACTCAAGGTAGCCAGGAGCTATCCGAGAAGTTCTAACGGCTTGGGTTCTGCCCAGCTTTTCGAGGTTGCTATGCGAGGGGATCGTCGATCCAGATTGTTTGGCATCCGTTTACTTTGCGAGAAACCGGTGGAGCAAAGGTAAAAGATCAGCTAACACACAGGCCTTAGCACGACTTTTGCATAGGTATGAGCGGAGCTTCAACATGTCGCCGCAGGTTTAGCATCGCATGGGAAGGCAATGGAACATTCACATTGCCCAATTTGCCTCCATGGCATCGAGTCGTAGCAACTTTACCGACAAACTATCGGGCTCATGGGGGTTGCAACAGTTGACG
>JAJZCF010000001.1:0-38162 GCA_021846265.1 Actinomycetes bacterium
TAAGAGTACTGATCAAGTCCTATAGGTAGACTTTTTTGCCGAGAAGCAAAGTCTGAAGAAGAGTCTGCGGCTTACTTGCTCCTGAATTCGCTTGGCTGGCATTGCTAGCCTGCGAGTTGGATGTCTTGGTCGAGGAATTCGAGTTTTTCGAACTCTCTACACCGTGGTCTCCGTCTCCGTCGCTCTTTTTTTGGGGGCCAGAGATCGTGGAATACTTGTTGATGTTCTGTTGCATCCCAACGTTTGAAATAGACAATCCGATACCTCTCTATTAAGGTTCCCTAGAAGTCGGAATTATTTCAAAATTACTTTAATCGGCCCTCTCATCTGCCCTTCAGCTTGATCTGGAACTTTGGTTCCACAGGTGCAACCTGGTTATAAACCTTTGCTTTCCCGACCGAAGTCGGCGAATTAATCGGTTATCCGGCGCAAAAATGGATGAAGTGGGCCGAGGCTAGACCATTTAGGGTCTAGAGGATGAGTTCGTTTTTTTCCCAAGCAGATAGATCGTTTCGCTCTCGGGCTGTTCCAACGCTTTTGGATTATGTGAGGATCAAGAGCTTATCGCCTGCCTTCGACCCCAGATGGGAACAGACGGGAGAAATAGCAAAGGCGATGGATCTCATCAAAAGTTGGGCCGAAGGTGCAGATATCCCGGGGCTTAGTGCCCGAGTGTCGAGCCTAAAGGGACGGACTCCAGCTCTTGTGATCGAGGTGCCGGGGACCAGGGCCGACCTTGGCTCGGTCCTTATCTACGGACATCTAGATAAGCAGCCAGCGGTGGGTCCGTGGTTGCATGGCGATGATCCCTTTGAAGCCGTAGTCGTCCAGGATGCAATCTTTGGCAGGGGTGTTGCGGACGACGGTTATTCCTGCTTCGCAGCAATTACGGGAGTTGAGGTCCTTTCGGCTGAAGGAAAAGATTATCCAAAGGTGGTCATTCTGATTGAGGCTAGCGAGGAGAGTGGAAGTCCTGACCTCGAATACCACTTGGAGGAGATCCAGGGTGACCTGCAGGATCTGCGGCTAGTCGTCTGTCTCGATTCGGGCGGCCTCGACTTCGAGCGCCTTTGGGTTACGAGTTCCCTCAGGGGCAATCTCGTGGTGACAATTGATGTAAAAGTACTCGAGCAAGGTGTCCATTCCGGCTCAGCGGGTGGGGTCGTTCCATCTTCATTTAGAATCCTACGCTCCCTCCTCTCGGCGATTGAGGATGCTGAGACGGGCAGGATCTTGCCTGAATGGCTTAATTCAGAGATTCCGGATCTTTATCTGAACCGCTCAGTCGAGTTAGATCAGCAGTTGAATGACCCTTTAGCTAAGGCATTCCCAAGCGTCGCCGGATTGAAGCTAATGGGTGAAAGTGGTTCCGAGAGAATCCTTAATCAGACCTGGCGCCCGTCTTTGGCTCTGACCGGCATTGAAGGAATACCAGACGTACAAAGCGGAGGTAATGTGCTTCGGTCTCATACCAAGGCCAAGATCTCCTTGCGGATACCTCCAGATGTAGATGCTGAAAAGTCACTAGAAAAGCTCGTCGAACTCTTGGAAAGCCAATCCTCAGAAGGGGCCGAAGTTATTGTCCAGACCGAAGCGCCGGCTCAAGGTTGGCTTGCTCCTGAACCGATAGCTTGGGTAAAGGAAGCGTTGGACTCCGCCTCGCTTGAAGCATTTTCTCGGCCTGTGGGCTTTTGTGGTGAAGGGGGTTCAATTCCTTTTCTTTCGACGTTGGGATCGAAGTTTCCCCTCGCACAGGTGGTGGCTACTGGGGCATTAGGACCCGGTTCAAACCATCATGGCCCCGATGAGTCCCTTCGCATTCCGATGGCGGTCGCGGTGTCTGCCGCCGTGGCACATCTTCTTTCGAACGCTGCTTCGAGCAAGGCCTAATTGCTATTGAGAGCAATTGATTGGCGAAGGCTTTGGGCGGCGTGACAAGCGCATTGGAGATGAAGAGCCTTTCTTCGATGGGTCATCAAAATTTGATTTGGATTTGATAAAGGGTTGGCCGCCTCAGTTCCAGCGGCACTTCCCCTATCCGAAAGATTTCTGGGTAAAGAATGCTATCCAGCTGTGGGCGTATGGAACGAATCGAAGGCCAAGACCGACGCCAATCCCCAAAGCTATCAAGACCAAGGTGGAGCGATTCCATGAACTCGTCGAGGCCTTTGTATCTTTGGATTTGAGGCGGATTAATTCTCGGTAGCTGGTGTTGGTGGCCCTGAGGAGGTAGGCGAACACGTGGGGAACCATGAGTATGAACCAAAGTACAAATGAGACTTCGTGAAGCGGTTTCCATAGCGTGAATGACAGCCCTTTTGGTCCTGTCAGCGCGAGTTCGATCCCGCTCGCCATCATTACGACGGTCGTGAAGATGATAAGTGGCGCAATAAGTCGGAGGGGCATCCAAGGTGGCCCTGCATTGACAAAATCTTGCTTTTTGAGATAGTACTGGGTAAATCTGTAGGAAGTTACCGCTATTTTGAGCGCCATGACCGGAACGAGTATCATGCCGACAAGCACATGCAGTGTCATGAGCTTGGAAACTATAGGTATCGAGATTCCTTCTACTGCGAGAAGCAAAAACAGCAAAATCCCAAGCAGAGAAGTTAGCCGGGCAACGTATTTGACCCTAAAAGATGGTCCTCTGACATCATTTGCCAATTGCTCAGTCAGCGCTTCGTCGATAAATTTCTGAGAGAGTCCTCGCTCTCTACCCATTAGTTGCAATTCTGGATCTCCAACACGATTTCTGTACAGAGTATTACGGTAACCAGGGCTAGGTGAACCCAAGATTAAGGGATATATTTACAAATTGAGTAGAAGGTAGTCCTTTTCTTCATCCGCCCGATACCGGAGGAATAAGAGCCAGCTCGTCCCCGTCTGAACATGGGTCTGACATTCCAACTGGTTCACCATTGAGCCAGATTCCGCAAGATGGCAGAATTTTGAGAAATTCTGCTGGGAGTTGCTCGGAGGCAAGGCCTAGCGATTCACCCACGGTACTTCCCTGAATTTGCAGGGAGCTGAATCCAGCTGCTTCCCTAGCAGCTGCGAAAAAAAGTATTTTGGGCACGGTTAAACGCTAGTCAGGGTCGGGGGTGCCGTGGGATGAAAGCCCGAGATTACGTCGGTAATTTGCACTTGGACCGAACCCAGAGAAGGCCTTATGGTTCCTCAATCCCTCTAAGGATTGAGTCGATCTGCGCCATCTGATCCTTGAGTGTCGCTAACAATTCGGGCAAATGGTCCGGATCTTGCTCTAGGTCAACTGCAGGCTTCGTCATCGAGTCACGCTCGGTGTTCCGTCCATGATTTATCTCCATATCAACTCATGAGACTAGTACTTACGAGACTTTCAATGACCCGAGGCACGACGCAAAATGGCGCTGCTAATCGTTGAATGCCGGTCTCAACGCTTCATCAAGGGAGTTGGAATAGACAACATTTTCCAGAATTTCGACGACCAGACAGAAAGCGAATGCCGCTACTATCTTTAGAGCACAAAGCGATCCGGGCCGCTAGCTCATCGGGTAGAGCAGGGGACTTTTAATCCCAAGGTGCGGGGATCGAGACCCCGGCGGCCCACCAGGTCAGAGCATGTTTGTTAGTTGTTTCGAACCCTTCATTTGACAGCGTCACATAAAATTACATAATTGTGAAATGACGGGACACAAGAAAGAGGTCCAACCCGGAGTGTGGAGATTGGGGCGTCTGCTGGAAAGGACCCCATAACCGGGAAGTACAAGTACCTTTACAAGACAGTCAAAGGAGGTCCGCACATTGCGGATCAAGAGTTGGCTCGCCTTGTGACAAAAAGTAAACAGCTAGGCACCAGTACTTCCATCACCGTCGAACGGTTCCTTGACGAGTGGATGAAAGCTCCAGCCACTCGCAACTTGGCACCGGGGACAATCCAAGGCTATGCGAACCTAATAAGCTCCCACATAACGCCAGCTATTGGCTCGATCAAGATCAAGGTTTTAACCGCACGCCTTCGGGACGAACTGCATGAGGAAATGCTTGGCAAAAGACTTTCAAGGTCGAGGATAAGACATGTTCATGGAACTCCTTCACCAGCGGGGTTATCTCTCCGTTCCACAACTCCCACTGTTTTAGGCAAGAATGCCCAATAAGGTTTTCGGCGAAGAGATCAATAGAGCGACACCGTCTGGCGGGTCCCTATGAGCTTGATAGATGTTTTAGGAGCCGGCCACAGTCATAACCGGTACCCAAGTATCGTAAACTGCAGGGAGTCCTTTTGGGGGAACTCATGAAGCGTCTGATTGGATCCCTTGCAACCTTGGCTATCGTTGCTGCTCTGGTGATCGTGTCGATGGTGCACAATCACGACGCGACTTTCCCAAACGATGTTCGTGTCACCGTTGTTCATACATGCTCCACGGGTGCACTATCTGTCAAGTTGGGCGCTAGGGGGCACGCAGGCATGAGCAGTGCAGGTTTTGCGATCGCCGTTACCAACAAAGAAACAGTCCCATGCTCTCTCGACGGGTTCGCAACGGTTACCGCTCTCACAGAGACCACCAGTGCCAAGCCCATCACATTTGTCCACTCCTCGCAGTCACAGTCATATGCGACAGTTTCGCCCAAGACGGTAGTCTTAGCCCCTAAAGGAACGGCTTCCTTCGGCATTTCATACACGGTTAACAAGGACCAGCAGTACGGTAACGCGACTGGTTGCCAAATGTACGCGATCAACGTCCGGTTGCCAGGCGTCAAGCCTAGCAACACGACAAGAATCTCGTTGGCCTCTATTGACGGCCCGGCAGAAAACTACGTGAACTCGTGTTTCACCAACTTCAAGTTCGGCCTAACCCCCCTCGTGGCGGGATCGAAACCACCACAGCCATAGTTCATTCCGACTGACCAAAACATCATGAGCATTGCTACCAGGGTCTTTATGTTTTAGAATCCGCTCAAAAGCGACGCCGCATCACATTCTTGACCTTCAGTCAGTCGCCCACGAGATATTGGGGATCGTGAGGGATCCCCGAAAGTTGGTCCACCTGATCTGGACCTCGTTTGGTAGACCACCCTCATGTGAGTTTGGACGGGTTCTTCGATGATTCTATAAGCTCGAATTCTCTGGGCGTAAGATATCCGAGAGAACTATGTCGTCTTTCGGCGTTGTAGAAATTACAGATATAGTCTGCCATGGCAATCGAGAACTTGACGATTGTGATCCACTTCTTCCGGTTTAGAACCTCAACCTGCATTCTCCCCCAAAATGCCTCCATGGGGGCATTATCGTAGCAATCCTCAATGGTTCCCATCGATCCCATTTGCTCTCGAGAATCTGCCGAAAAGTGATGCAGCGTCACATTTCTGGCTATCTATCGTCCCCCGGATCTTGAACGAGAGATTAATCCATCTGCTTTATGAAACTAGATGTACAGGGTCAAGTGTGGTTGCTCCCTATCGATTCTGATTGTCAAGCTGGACACCCACATTAAGCCGTAAAAATGAAGCCGATAGTTACATGCAGGACAACGTTTCTCAAAACTTAAGTATCGTTAATAGTCGCCTTATCAGTCTACACTTGGGTATACTATAAGTCATGAGTACTACCATCAGGGTTAGCGAGAAGACTCGAGATCGTTTCGCCAAACTTGCTACTACCACAGGAAAGCCAATGATCTCTCTCCTGGAGGATGCTGCGGATGCTTTAGAGAGGCAGGTCTTCTTCGCCCAATTCTCGGAGCGCTATGCTCAACTTCGAGAGGATCGAGACGCTTGGGCAGAAATTGAGCAAGAGCGTCGCAGCGAGAGTAATGCAACGCGTGATAGCTCGACATGAGGCCCCGAAAAGACGAGGTATGGCTTGTTGATTTTGGCGATCCAATTGGCCGAGAACAAGCTGGGCGTCGACCTGCGGTAATTGTATCGGTAAATTCCCTCAATGAAAGCCAAGCCGGAGTGGCGATTGTTGTTCCAATTACGCGAAGTCGCCGGAATCTACCCTCGCATGTAGAATTGGAGCCAGGCAGTTCGGGTTTGACTGAAGTGAGCTATGCCAAGTGCGAGGATGTCAAGTCAGTCTCCGAACACCGTCTTATAACACGCATGGGTTCAATTGCTGAAGAAGCAAGCTTCCAGATCAATCGAATACTGGGAATTCTGCTCGGCATGTAAATACACAGAATGTACAGACCCGTTTATTGTGTGCCTGAGATGGAGTCTTTCCGGGTTGCGGTGGAAACTGCGTGATGAACTCCTGTGCGTGATTGACGTCGGCGAACTCTGGAGGCGCGTCCAGGCTCATGAGGGCGAAGCGTTCCGGCAGTAACTCGTAGAACTGCTCGCCTTTGTACGTGAAGGAGATAGCGTGGTAGTCCATTCAATGGATCGCCTTGCAAGAAACCTCGACGACCTGAGAAAGCTGGTGCAACAACTCACTCAACGAGGGGTGCGTGTCGAGTTCCAGAAGGAGACCTTGACCTTTACCGGTGACGATTCGTCAGTGTCACAACTACCGCTTTCTGTGATGGGATCCTTCGTTGACAAGCTTTTGGCACCTTGGCATCAACCGTTTTACCAGTCCAAAGGGCACTATTGCTTCGTGGGGATCTAGGTTAATCGTCGGCTTTGGTTTTTTTGGTTTATAGGTCTGCGGTCCAGAGAAGCTGTACTCCGCCGAGGTGCGAGATGTCGAAGGTCAGATCCCCGCCGAGTTGACGGGCGCGGTCTCTCATATTCTTTATCCCCATCCCGACTCGCCCATCAGTTTTCAGACCAACGCCGTCGTCCTCGACCTTTAATATCAAGGTTTGGGTGGCGGAAATGTTGATATCAACCCGGGTCGCTTGAGCGTGTCTAGCGATGTTCGAAAGCGCTTCACGCAGGACGGAAAGTAGATTTGACAACACCGGCTCTTCCACGAAAGCGTCGATTGGACCGGTGAAGGTTACCATCGGCTCGAAGCCTAGCGGTTGTACTGCCTCTGAAACTACCGTAAGTATTTTTGATCGTGCTGAAGACTGTCCGAGTCTTTGGGTGGTCTCGAGCGCAAAAATCGTAGTTCGGATCTGCTTGATCGTTTCATCTAGCTCGTCGATTGAATCCTGCAGGCGTCCTCTAACTTGGTCGGAGTCGATTAACCTAGTCATCGACTGTAGGGACAGCCCTACCGCAAAGATCCGTTGGATCACCTCGTCGTGGAGGTCTCTAGCTATCCTTGCCCGGTCCTCGGTAAGGGTGAGTTCTCTAACTCGAGAGTGGAGGCGGGAGTTCTCGATCGCTATTCCGGCGGCCTGGGCCAAGGAAATTACAATCTCCTCATCTCCATTCGTAAATTCCAGTCCCTGTTCCTTCTCTGTCAGGTAGATGTTCCCAAAGACCGTTCCAGAAACCTTGATCGGTACACCGAGAAAGGTTAACATCTTTGGGTGGTGTAGCGGAAAGCCGTAGCTCTTCTCATGACCCGGGAGATTGGCGGTTCTGAGGGGAACGGCATCTGTGATAAGTGCCCCTAGAATTCCCCGACCGATCGGCTTGTTTCCGATGAGGCGAATCTCTTCATCGGAAAGACCTTCGGTAATAAACTCTGAAAGCTTCTCCCCAGATGAATCGAGCACGCCGATCGCTCCATACTTAGCATCTGTTAGAGCGCAGGCTGCCTTTACAACTCGTCGCAGAACGACGGGCAGGGAAAGGTCAGACTCTATAAGAAGGACGGCCTGTAATAGCTCCTTCAATTTATCTGGGTCGTAAACGCCGATTGTTGGCATGATCGGATTCTATTGCCTCGTATTGGCTAACTTAGATGTTGTCGGACAATTCGGTTTTCTTTACTCAAATCAGGGTGGTAAATGGAACTGTTTTGAGCTGGGGCAGCTCGAATTGCTCAAATTGGGTTAGAGTTTGCTCGTTGTGAACTAAAAGGAGCTCGCGTGATACCACTGGTCGAAGTAGATCTTGAAGCAAAGGCACCGAAGTTGAGTGACGGTGGAGCCTTTTCTGCAACGCCCCTCGTACAGAGGGTCGACCCTCTTTTTGGACACTCTTGTCGGATAGTGGCTGGCGCTAAACTTCAGCCGGAACAGTCGCCAAACCTTGGAGAGATCACCGATAGAAAGGGTTTCTGCCCGTTTTGCGCTGATACGATCGATTCCGCCACCTTTCCCTTCCCGACGGAGATGATTCCTAGCGGAAGGATCTCAAAGGGAGCGTGCCGAGTAGTTCCGAACATTCTCGCCTATTCGACCTACTCTGCGGTGGGAATCTATGATCCAGGGAGACACTTTCTATCGCTTAGTGACTTCACCTTCGATATCCTGAACGATGCCATATCTGCCATGGCGGAACACGGGAGACTGGTGCGAAAGTACGATTCTCGCCTGAGTTACTCCTCGATTAATGCAAACTATCTCCCTTCCTCCGGCTCAAGTTTGATTCATCCTCATCTACAGTCGAGTCACGATTTTGTCCCGCTTGGTTCTCAAAGGAGGATGGCGGAGGTCTTTGACCAGTACTTCGAGGAAAACCGCTCTGGTTATTTGGACGATCTAGTTCTTCAAGAGCGCGTAGGACCGAGGTGGGTGGGATCGATTGGAAGTGTCGACTACCTGGTTCCATTTGCGCCTTCGGGTTTCCATGAGGTATGGGGAGTCGTCAATGGAGCAACAGATGTTGTTGATCTGACTCTGGACCAGATTGAAGATCTAGCGCACGGCATTGAAAAGATATTGGGAATCTACGAAGCCAAGCACCTGTCAGCCTTCAACTATTCGCTTCAGGGACTCCCTCATGGAGAGGGTGGAAATGGGGCGAAGATGCTCTACCGGATCACCACCAGATCGAGCGTAGAGGCCTATTACAGGAGTGACATTACCTACTTCGAGAGACTCTGCGCCGAGCCGATGATCGACTACTCGCCCGAAGTATGGGCAAGCGAACTAGCGGCAATTTTCTAGGTTGCAAGCAAAAGGGCCAGTTTTCTTGCTATCTGAGTGGGTCTTGTAGTGCTCCAGATAACTTTTCCGAGATCCTAATCATTTGGGACAACCAAGTTTCGATATCCGAGGCCTTCTTGACCATGAACCCTGCCACTTCTGGATGGGGGAGGATTAGGAACTTGTCGTCCTTTATGCCTTGGATTGCTATTCGAGCGACATCCCCTGGTTCAAGTACCGTTCCAGCGGATGTCACCGCACTCTGCGCCACGGTATCCGCGAGGGTGTTGGAGAAATCCGATGTGCCTTTTTTGAGTTCTGGGAAGAGCATCGGAGTACGGACACCTTGTGGGCAGATGCACGACACCGAAATCCCAAGTGGTCGGTAGGTGATTGCCATCCACTCGGATAGGGCCACCGCCGCATGTTTAGTGACCGCATATGGAGCCGCCCCAAGGACGCTGAGTAGACCAGCCGCCGAAGCGGTCTGGACTAAGTGACCTTTTTTTCGTTCGGACATCTTTGGGACGAGAAATCTAGCTGCGTAGATGTGTGCCATAACGTTCACATCCCACGAATCGAGCCAGTCTTCGTCGCTGGCATCGACGCCTCCGGACCTTGAAATTCCAGCGTTCGAAAAGAAGATGTCGATTGGCCCGATTTCGTTTTCTATCTTCTGTAGTGCTGCTTTGATCTGAGGCTCGGAGCCAACGTTGACCTGGTAGGTCGACAGTCTGGAGCTATATCGCTCTCTTTTAGCTAGAGCGGTTCGCAGCCCTTCGCCGTCGAAATCCATCATTGCCACATGAGCTGCTCCGCTACTAAGCAGCTCATCGACCAAGGCTAGACCGATACCAGAAGCCGCTCCGGTTACTCCACAAATTCGACCAGTTGGATCCACGTCGAAAAGCCTAGCTTTGGTGGATTGACATTGCTGGGCAGGCCGAAGAGTTCCACCGATAGTCGAGGCCGACCGAGAGAATGGGACCATAGCTCGAGAGTCTTTACATCAGCTTGTATCCCCGGGTAGCCTCCTGGAGATTTGAAAAGCATCACTTAGATGATTCAAATCTCCCGAGTGGCTGCTTGGTTCGGATTTCTGATCCGGTTGGACTGGTGTTTAGTCGCTGATATAGAAAGCAAGCTCATGGCAGCGAACTGGCCCGCAAGGAACTAGCGCCGCCAAGGCATAAGGAATAGGCCGTCGGGAACTATCGGGAAATTCTGGTCTGCTTGATCTCGTTCAACTCGGGGAAGTCGCTGATATTGCCGATAATTCTCTCAATCAATCCGATCGAGTAACCGGAATCGCCATTTGGCCTGGTCATGATTCGAGCAAAGGTTGCTGTGTCGTTTAAAAAGAAGGTTGGGACTCCAAAGACTTGGTACTCTTCGACGGACTTCGTATGTCCAGCACGGTAGCTGTCCTTTGGCCATCCAGAATCTATCTGCTCTTTTACCTTTGCTGAGTCGATCCCTTTAGTCTGGAGAACGCTGCTGACAGCGTCCCATTCGAGGAGGTTTTTTCCTAGGTCGTGACGTGCGGAAAAGAGAGCCAGATGGGTGTCTAAGAAGAGTTCCGGATATAGATCCTTTACTACTAGTCCTGTTGAGACGGCGAGTAGATCATCAATACGGTCCGGGTCGTCAAAAACGGATAACTGATCTTCTTCAATGTGGGTCTGAGTAAGTGAGAACGGAATGAAATCTACTTCCCACTCTGCACCAGCCTTGAGTGCCGTGACCAAGTGTTCGTGTGCGTTTCGTGCGAAGGGGCACTTGTAGTCCCAGTTGACGCTGAAAGATATTGTCATGCTCTATGCAACCAACCAATGCCTAGTAGTAATCCCCATTTTTTGCCTACATGATCAAGGAATTTTTCATAAGTTAGCTCTAAGGAGGCTGGGAGCGATATTAACCATTTTCGTCGGAGCAAACCCGGAGGATGCCCAATCGCTATATTTCCCAGCCGTCCGGTTTCGACCATTTTGATTTGGGAGAGGTAAGTGAGAAGACAGTCAAATGAAGCCGTAGTAGCGCGCGGTGATACACAATCGTCTAACAAAGTGCCGGTATGAGCTTCACCGTGGGGTTCGCAACTGGTACTAGTTGAGTTTGTTTTAATGTGCGAACTTATGTGCTTTTCTGTAGAAGTGAACCTATCAAAATGGGCGGATCGTGTGGGAGTGTATAAGCACACTGCCTACCGGACTAGAAACCTCATCCCGATGAACCACTGCGACTGACCGGAGATACAAGCCAGTTCTGGTCTAGCTGAGGCCAGCGCCCCTATTGATACCTAGGCCACCAGCGATGGCGGTACAGACCCAGGCTCGGAGCACGAGTCAACTCGTGTCCTAAGGAGCGACCGTAAGACCTACCCGCCAGGGAAGGCGAGTCGTAATGAGGCAAGAATCGAATTCCAAAAGGGGAAGAGAAACCCTCCAAAGGGATGCTACATGAATGACCTCTATGGATCGCGTCCGGCCGAAGGTTAGCTGGACACTTGAGATCCAGGGCTAAGTAAGCAACTCCTTGGCTTGTTTAAGCACGTTTCGGTCTGATTGGTAGGTGACGAGGGAGATCGCCTTATCAAGTGGGATCCACTCCACTCGGGAGACCTCCGATGGGTCTTTGGTCTCGAGTTGGTGCGGAGGAATTCCTTTTACCTCCATCAACCAAAAGTGGACCGTCTTTTCTGATCCATTGGGCAGTAGGTAGTGGACGCTGTCCAATCTGGTAGTCGCCAAAACCTCGACGCCCGTCTCTTCGGTAACTTCTCTCACCGCACAATCGACTTCGGACTCGCCACTGTCTAACTTCCCCTTCGGGAGGCTCCAGTCGTTGTGACCGCCACGGAAGACCAAGATAACATCGTGTGAGTGATCTGGTGACGATTTAGTCACCACTCCGCCTGCCGCAGTTACCGGGCCCTTTGTGCCGCTACCGGCCATATAAAAAAACCCTTTTGATCAAGCGCCCTAGTAGCGTGCCGAGAATCATGCCACCAACAATGTCCGAAGCGTGGTGAATCTTGACGTGGAGCCGCGATATCGACACGATCGCAGCGACAACTAGATAGATCGGTGCAATCCCTTGCCCCCTGGTCATCAGTGTAGCCCACATGAAAGCTGCACTGGCGTGGCCGGAAGGAAAGCTGCTGGTAAGCGGCTGACGAAGCTTGTAAGGCCTCTCGCTATGGTTTGTTGGTCTCTGGCGGCCGAAGAGCGACTTGATAACTATGTTTACCAATGCTGACTCGAACAAAAGGGAGCCGGAGATGACCTTCGATCTTCGTGCACCCTTCCTTGTTGTTCCCATTACGGATGAAACTAGGAACCAGATCAGCGAGTGATCGGCTAGGGCTGAAGCCGAGTAGAAGAGGCGATTGAGAATCGAGGAAGAACGAAGCGGGTCATAGATGCGATCTACCGCATCGTCGAAGTCGTCGACAAGACGGGACAGCTTGAGGCCGCTGGTCTCCACGAACTCGATCTGGTCTTCGGGGGGAACATCTGGGCCGGGAGTTTTGTCGCTCACCACTCCAAGCTAGTTGGAACTACAGTTGGCTTGGTCCGCAGTCATCAGTGGCACCTAGTACTGGTTGAGCTGGACAGATTGACGAATAGCAGCAGTGGCCACAAAGGCGGGAGACCCGTGGCCGGAAGTTGTCGTTTTCGCAAGCGTGTACCACCGCCTTCCAGATCGCTTGAGTCTGACTCTGGGTGGCCTTTAGTGTCTGGGGTGTCGGTCTTGAAATGATCGCCATCGACTCTTTGAGGTAGATGAGCTGGACCGAAGCTGGACTTACCCCCAATACCTTTTCGCAAAGCAAGGCATAGAATTGCACTCCGCCCAGCTTGTCTCGTTCTTGCATGGTTCCAGGAACACGGCCTGTTTTGTAGTCTGTAACCGTGATAGAACCGTCGCCGTTGAGATCGAGTCGATCGATTATCCCGCGGAGAATTAGCCCGTTAAATTCGAACTCTAAAAGAAGTTCGGTTGCAATAGCTGTGATCGAATTTGGGTCTTCGACCTCAAAGTCTTTCTCGACCATTTCCCAAGTGGATTGCCGGAATTGCTCCATCTTGGCTTCGTCGGACCACTCCTTGAGGGGGCAAAGCTCCCCCTGGGCTAGCGACTTTCCCCAGACTTCGTCGAAGATCTCCCGTGCCGTACCCCTGTTCCTGTCGCCCCTTTTGACTTCGAAGTAGAGTCGGTCGAGGGTTCGGTGGGCTAGGGTTCCACGAAGTGCCCAAAGATTTGTGGGCTGGGGCACCTTGTCGATGACGGACAGCTTGAAAGAGTACCCGCACTCCCTAAAGGTATTTACTTTCGAAGGTGATAGTGAACTCGGTAACTTTAAAGCCATCTTGATACTCCATGATAGGCCGCCAAGGGACCGAGTTGTGGCGTGTTCGATAACGCAACGATAAACATCGCTCGCACGCGGCGCATGTTCGACGGTTTTGCCGATTGGAAGTTCAGCTGGTTTTCAGTCCAAGCTTTATTCGCTCGGCGAAAACTGCAGGTACGCACATAGGGCCAAAGTGGTCGACATCCGTTACCTCTTCGAAGTTTCCAGCAGGCAAGATCGAGGCGATAGTTTTATAGTAGGGTCCGCTAAAGGCATCGGAGTTTGAGCCCCAGGCGATAACCGTTGGGACGCTGATCTCCTCGAGCCTGGAGTAGGTCCTAGTGCTCGCCATAGAGGTATAGATGGCGGCTTCGTCTTCTTTAGCGCAGCTCAGGGTGACCTCGCCGGAGGGCAGTTCCTTTAGGCAGTGCTCGACGTAGGACCGTTGCGATAATGCACTGAAAGACATCATGGGAGGCTTGCCAGCAAAGTTTTCAAATGCTTCCAGCCTGGAGGGGAATACTTCACGTCTTTTCATCGTCAAATCGGCCAGGGGGGTACTTACGTATGGTGTGTCCTCCATCTCTGCCGGAACGATGATCGGTTCGTAGAGATATAGGGATTCGGTTAGGCCGGGTTCCTTTAGTTCAGAGGCCAAAAGCGCCAATCCACCACAAGAGTGGCCAAATCCATATACTGGGGTCCCAGATGGATATTGCCTCCGAATTTCCAATAGCGCCGTTCGCACGTCATCGCCGAAGTTGCTCCAGTTAAAGCTCCCCGTGGCCGACCTCTCGGAGTCACCTTGGAATCTTAGGTCAACTCCAAAAACAGTAAAGGAGTCGGCGAGGAGGTTGGCGAGCTCTTGATATACCAACGCTGCGAAGCCGGTGGCGTGGACAAGCAGGAGGGGATTTCCGATGCCGCCCATTTCGTGTAATGCAATCTTGGTTCCATCGGGGCTAATCAAATAGTGCATTGAATCTAAACTACAGGCCAATCCTAACTTAATGGGGGCGGGTTGTCAGTGTTTTTCAACCTTGCCTTGTGAGCTTGACCGGTGAACATGACCCTCAATATCGAGATTGTTGAATGGTTGATGAAAAAAAGTCAGATTTAAGGATCGGCTCATAGCTCTTCGGTCCCAAAGTCAAGTCGTTTCTAGTAGCTTGTTCTCGTGCAACACCTTGTTTCCAGCTATGGGCTAATTGCGGTTTTTTTACTTATGACTGCCGAGTCTGCCTGCATACCAATACCATCTGAACTGATTATGACCTTTGCTGGCGCCTTGGCGGCGACTGGAAGGATGAATTTTGTAGGAGCCGTCATTGCTGGCATCCTCGGAAATCTCTTGGGGAGCTACGTCGCATGGATTGTCGGGCGAACCGGCGGCAGAGCGGCCGTTTTGAGATACGGGAAGTACGTGTGGCTCAAGGAAGAAGACCTGCATAAGGCGGAGAGGTGGTTTGAACGCAAAGGAGACATGGCTGTCTTGGTAGGTCGACTACTCCCGGTAATTAGGACGTTTATATCTCTTCCCGCCGGAGTAGCTGAGATGAAGCCGGGTCGTTTTGGGCTCTATACCGCAGCCGGGAGCATCCCGTTTGTGTTGGCCTTGACAGCTATTGGCTACGCTCTTGGTTCTAACTTTAATACCGCTGCGAAGGCCGTTCAGGATCTCGGGTACGTAATTGGACTTGTGGTCGTGGTAGCGGTGGTCGCCTTCTTTGTTCGCAGATCGAAGCAGGCACACGCCAACTAGTTCGCATGAGTGGACGTTTTAGTAACGGCGAGCGGCTAAATTAGTCATTCGGCACGGGGAGTGGCGCAGCTTGGAAGCGTACCTGCTTTGGGAGCAGGGGGCCGCGGGTTCAAATCCCGCCTCCCCGACGTAGCTGAAGAGCGATCTGCGGGTGTAGCTCAATGGTAGAGCTCCAGCCTTCCAAGCTGGTGGTGCGGGTTCGATCCCCGTCACCCGCTCCAAGTGACAGGCTTAGCTAAGGCGGGCCTTGGAAATCTATTAGGGGTTTATTTAAAATTGCTGCCCGGTTAGGGTGGGCGGACAGTAATGGGAAACGGCTTAGCCGGCCTATCGATGTATTTATTTCAGCTGCGCTCGAGCATTGCCAAGGTCGGGACGACCCACTGCAAAGGATTCGTGGAGGGTTCGGAAGACCGGTCAGGGGGTCGGGTGATAGTTCGAATCCCCAGTTTGGGTAGTTTGGCCGGTAACGGCTTTTTTGCTTGGTTTACGGCCTCGAATCGAGCCTAGCTTCGGTAATTGGCTCCGAATTGGTGATTTGGGTCTTGAACCGTTCGCTAGTCCCCAACGGCTCGCTGGCCAAACGCAGGATTATTAGTGTTTTCCTAGCGGCCACGTAGCGGGAATTACGCGATTGCTCGGCTCAGCTTTCTAAAAGGCGTGGATCGGACGAGGATCTCGGTGCAACCTTCACTTAGGAAGCGATCACAGACTTGCCGAATTCATCTTGGCACAAAAGTCTGGCAAAACATTTAGGTTTGTGTCCTGTTGAGTCTGGGCGAAACTAGCGCAACTGATACTTCGATACTCGGGGGATGGCAATGGTTGGCGAGTGTCGTTGCTCCGACTTGTGACGTTCTTGGTGCCCTAGGGGGTATCGGTCCGAAAGGCAATTAGAATGTGCTCAAAATACGGGTGCTGGGTATATTTTGGAGGTAGGCAGAATGAAGACTAACCGTGATGCTGCCACCGATCACATGGCTGAAGGGGTTATCTTGTCTGACTCGTTGGTAGACGACGGCAAAGTCCGGGACCATAAGTCGCCATTTCAAGGCTCCGACCTCGAAGCTGTTCAAAAGCGGCTCTCTCGCATCGAAGGACAGATTCGGGGAATCAAAAAGATGATTACGGAGGGGCGAGACTGTAAAGATGTTGTCACTCAGTTCGCTGCAGTGTCTCATGCGCTTGAACAGGCGGCATTTGGTCTAGTTACTTCTCAGTTGACATACTGCATCGAGTTTCCTCAGGAGGCGAAAGAGGCGGGTTACAGCGTCGAAGAGGTAAAGAAGCTGCTCAGCAAGCTTAGGTAGCACTCAATGCCGATGCTGAAATCGGAGCCTATGGTTCGTTTTGTTCAGATTGGCCCAAGTATGTGTTTGCGCTGTTCTAGGCCCGTCAGCGTCTTGTGCGCCGATACAGTTCGCTCTCTTTGGGAAGTTGCCCGGCCAGGCAATTCGAGATTTGTTAAGATTTCGGAAGGTGCAAAACTACTGGAGACTTCCTCGACCGCCCGACGCGTCCGTGAGGTGCTTCCCATGGGAGAGCCAGCCTTGAAGGCCACCAGAGAGGTTGACTGCTTCGACGCCTTGTCCCAACAACATCTCTGTGACGGCATTTGAACGCGCTCCGCTTCGACAAACCACCACGTATTTGTGCTCTTGCACTATCTTGTGGAACTCCTCCGCGAGTCTGGAGAGGGGAATGTGTAAGGCTCCTTTGATGTGCCCAGCTTGAAACTCGTGGGGCTCTCTGACGTCGAGCAGCCGATAACCACGAGATAAATGGTCTTCCACTTCATTTGCGTGGATGGTTGGAGCGCTAGTGGAGTTGTTGAGCATCCGTTATCCTCCGTTAAATATAAGAAATACGATAAATCCATCGATATCGATCAAACTATTAGTAATGATCATACCATATAGGGTATAAAGGACCTACCGTTTTTTAAATTTGCTTTTGAGGCCGCAACCATGCGTCGGTTATGGGGGCATAACAGAACTCTTTATGACTTTCGAGGTGTTTTGAAGTGACTTGTGGGTCAATTTTGAGTACTGGTCGCCAACCCAGCTTGAAATCGAGCCACCATCATCGCTACTGATCTACAGGGTCACTTTCTACTTTGTCCGTGAGAATTATGATTTAAAGAGGTGTTTTGCCTAGGCGACTGCTGGGTGTGTTAAATGCAAAACCAAACTGGAGAATCCGCGGTTTTTTGTGATGGTTTTTCCACTCCTTGTCGGGTCCGGCTGATCTATTCCGCTCGTGAGTCGAAGGTGATCTTCTGGCGACCAGGAGAGATTATTAAGGTTAACTCTGCTGAAAAGGAACTCTTCGGCTCAAGGATGCACTTTGCTCTGTAAGCTTGTTGATCGCTATGCGCTCATCTGCTGAAAAGTCTGAAGGTAATCAAGTAGACCTCCGAATCGAGATCGACGAGGAGGAGCTTGCTCCATTTATTGAATCATCTATCCGGAAGTTGGCCAAACAGGTGCGGATACCGGGCTTTAGGCCCGGTAAGGCTCCCAAAAAGGTTGTCGAGAGTCGGATCGGTCTAAAGGCCATCAGACTCGAGGCGATTGAAGAGTCTCTTGACTCTTTTTACCGCCAGGCAGTGTTGGACAACGACCTCGATGTCATCGAGCCGCCGCGAGTCACGATTGCCGAGGGTGAAGATTCCGGCAATGTTGCGGTAATCGCGACCGTTGCTGTTCGCCCACAGGTCAGTGTGCAGGGCTACGATTCTTTGGTGGTAAACCTCCCAGTCCATACCTATGGTACGGAGGAAGACATCAGTTTAGCTATCGAACGGATGAGGGAGCAGCAGGCGGAGACGGCTGAAGTAACTCGTAGCGTTCAGACGGGCGACCAAGTGACCGTCGATATCGAAGTTAGCCAACAGGGCGAGCCTCAACGGGACGACTCGGCGGTAGACCTGGGCTTCCGGGTAGGCAAAGGCGAAGTGTCGGCCGACGTGGACGAAGCCGTCGTAGGCCTCCTGGTCGGCGAATCCAAGGAGTTCGAGCGCCAACCAGCCGAGGGCGATTCTGGGCCGGCTACTCAAGTGAAAGTCACCCTCAAAGCGGTCAGGGAGGTAAAACTTCCCGACTTGAACGACGAATTTGCGGCGGACGTGTCTGAATTTACAACCCTTGGCGAGTTGAAAGACGACCTGAAGAAATCTTTCGACAACATGCGCAGGGCCCAAGCTCGCCAGTTGTATCCCGACCACGTGATCTCGGCATTTCTGAACATCGTCGAGCCAAAGACGATTCCTGATTCCCTGATCAAAGAGGAAGTCAACAGCCAGATCCATACTTTCGGCCACCGCCTAGACCAACAGGGTATGTCCCTTGGGCAGTACTTGGACATGACCGGTATGTCTCAGACCGACCTCTTGATGCAATTTCAGCAGGGAGCGGCACAATCGGTTTTGTTAGATCTAGCGCTTCGCTCACTTGCTGACGCTCTCTCAATAGAGATCAGCATGTCCGACCAGGACGAGGAGTTGGTGAGGATTTCCGAGGCTCTCAATGAAGAGATCACCGAAACACGCCAGAGGTACTCGACTATCGAGGCCGAGAAGTCTTTCAAGGTTGAGTTGAGAAAGTCTAAGGCCGCCGATTGGCTGATGGAGAATGCCGTCGTCCTCGACCCAGACGGGATGCCCGTTTCGTTCGCAGAACTCAAAGAGGCGACAGCAGAGGAATCACTTTCTACTGCAGGAGGCGACGCCGAGTTACCTGACGAAACTGCGCTTGACGTCGAGTCAATTACCGAAAATTCCGGGGCCAACCTAGACTCAGACCAACAGGCTTAAGTTGGGTAGCGTGCGGAGGTCGAATAGATGAAAGCATATAACTATCTGGTTCCCACGGTGGTGGAATCCAGCTCACGCGGCGAGAGGGCGTATGATCTCTACTCGAGGCTCCTCAAGGAGAGGCTGATCATCCTGGGCACGCAGGTCGACGATGCAGTCGCTAACCTCATCTGCTCCCAGTTGCTATTTTTAGAGTACGAAGACCCGGAAAAGGACATCAGCCTGTACATCAACTCTCCGGGTGGGGATATTACGGGACTCTTTGCTATCTACGACACGATGAAGTACATCAAGCCTGATGTATCTACCTTCTGTTTTGGACAGGCAGCATCCGCTGCGGCGGTTCTTTTGGCGGCTGGCACTAAGGGGAAGCGTTTTGCACTCCCGCACTCGCGAATCCTCCTCCATCAACCATACGGTGGTGTGGGTGGTCAAGCCACCGACATCGAGATCCAGGCCAAGGAGATCATGAGGATGAAGGATCTTCTGAACCAGATGCTTTCTGATGATACCGGACAACCGGTCGAAAAGATCGCAAAAGATACCGACCGGGATTTTATCCTCGAGGGTCAAGATGCAGTGGCATATGGTGTCATAGACGAGGTCTTGACAACTAGGGAAGACGCTTCGGCTTTAGTCGACACAGCGATTCGTTAAACGCTGAGCCAATTTTACTATGCGTATCACACAGTTGTGATACGCCCTAATTTCGGATGATTTCATTTACACTTACCTTATGAAGACTGTTTTGTCTGCTGCTAAGTCGATTGCAGTGCTTTCGAAGGAAACGATGAAAGCTCGTGTTTTGGTTTCGGGCTCAAGTCGAATATGGGATAATGCCGAAATAGCTGGATATACGTCGGCCAATGGAACGAGGGGACGCAATGGCCAAGTTTGGTGAAGGCCAAGAGGTCGTGAAGTGTAGCTTTTGCGGTATGTCCCAAAAGCAGGTTAGAAAGCTGATTGCCGGACCCGGCGTATATATCTGTGACAAGTGTATCGAGCTTTGTAACGACATAATTGAAGATGAGTTAGTAGACGCTAATGAAGTTAAATTCGACAAACTCCCGAAGCCCAAGGAGATCTTTGATTTTTTGAGCGGGTATGTCGTGGGACAGGACGACGCAAAAAAGAGGTTGTCCGTCGCCGTCTACAATCATTACAAAAGGATTCAATCGTCGCCCAAGCGTAACAGTGACGTTGAACTGCAAAAGTCAAATATCTTGCTTTTGGGTCCCACGGGATGTGGGAAGACCCTGCTGGCTCAGACTCTGGCGAGGATGCTAAATGTTCCCTTCGCTATTGCAGATGCGACCGCCCTTACCGAGGCGGGCTACGTCGGCGAGGATGTTGAAAATATACTTCTGAAGCTGATTCAGGCCGCCGAATACGACGTCAAGAAGGCCGAGACCGGGATTATCTATATTGACGAGATTGATAAGATCGCTCGCAAGTCAGAGAATCCATCTATCACACGGGACGTTTCTGGAGAAGGTGTCCAACAGGCACTATTGAAGATTTTGGAAGGAACCGTAGCTTCGGTTCCACCCCAAGGGGGCAGAAAGCACCCTCACCAGGAGTTCATCCAGATAGATACGACGAATGTCCTATTTATCTGTGGTGGGGCCTTTGCCGGATTGGACAGGCTTATCGAGTCTCGGGTCGGAAGGAAGTCGATGGGCTTCAGGGCCGAGCTTAAGTCCGGCAACTACAACGAGGGTGAAATTCTAAAGAAGGTTTTGCCTGAGGATCTTTTGAAGTTCGGCCTGATCCCCGAGTTTGTCGGGAGACTTCCAGTTATCGGAGCGGTCTCCAACCTCGACAAAGAGGCGCTGATTCAGATATTGGTAGAGCCAAAGAATGCCCTTGTCAAGCAGTATCAGACGGTATTTGAGCTAGACGGTGTCGAATTAGAGTTCACCGACGATGCCCAGAGCGCGATAGCCGAGCAAGCCCTTCTAAGGGGTACCGGTGCTAGAGGGCTGAGGGCGATAATCGAAGAGGTCCTTTTGGACGCGATGTACGATATTCCGTCTCGTAGTGACGTTGGCAAATGCGTTATCGATCGAGAAACAGTGCTGAATAACGTCGCTCCTACATTGCAGCCGAAGATTCCGGGAACGAACAGGCCAGATCGTTCTAGGAGGGCGGCCTCTTAGTGGTCGACGGAATTACTCCTCTCGATGCGGAATCCTGGTTTGAATCTCTTCTAGATACCGAGCTAGACCCGATATCTAGGGAGAGTTTTGAACCGTCGATCATCCCGGTGCAGATGGTGCTCGACTGCTTGGGTGACCCTCAGAAAAACTACGCTGCTATCCACGTGACGGGTACCAATGGGAAGGGTTCGGTAGTAGCGGTGGCATCGGCGATTCTCGATGCCGCAGGCTGTTCGACCGGAAGCCTTACTTCGCCCGACCTTGGTTCAGTGAGGGAGAGAATTAAGGTCTGTCTCAACGAGATCCCGAAAGACGAGTTCGATGCCGAGCTATTCACTGTGGCGGCGTTAGTCGACGAGTTTTCTCTTCCTAAGCCCTCTAGATTTGAAGCACTTGTTGCAACAGCAATGTCAATCTTTTCTAACAATGGCGTCGAAGTAGCTGTCGTCGAAGTAGGAATGGGGGGGGAGCTAGACGCTACAAATGTTTTGAATGCTCGGGTAGTGGTCTGCACCAACGTCGGCACGGACCATATGGCGCAGCTCGGCGGGAGCCGTGAGGGTATCGCTAAATCGAAGGCGGGCATAGTCCATGGTCAATCGAAGGTCATCCTTGGCGATGTTGAAGAGGCCTATGCCGAATTCTTTACTAAAAGGACCGACGAGAAAGTAATCAAGCTCGATAGAGAGATAAAAATCGAATCGGATCTGTTGGCTATCGGCGGTCGTCAGATCAGTTTTAGTACTCCGAGGTCTAGCTTTGAGGATATATTCGCCCCTCTTTCGGGTTCATTTCAGAGCAAAAATATCGCCCTAGCTACGGCGGCGGCAGAGGAGTATCTAGAGAGGAGCGTCTCTCCGGATCTCCTGCAGAGTGTGCTTTTAGACTTGAAGATCCCGGGGCGCATGGAGATTGTGGGTCATAATCCCCTTTGCATTCTTGACGTGGCCCACAACTTTGAGGCGGCAAGCGAACTGGGAAAGTCGCTTCGAGACGGTTTTGGTTATGAGACCGGATGGGTAGTGCTCTATGCAGCGACCCATAAGAGAGATCCGAGAAAGTTTCTCGAAGCCTTGGGCCCCTCAAGTATCGATCGGCTCATTTCAGTCGATCTGGGCCTAAAGATCCAAGTCGATCCCTATGACGTGGCAGCTGCTGCATCGAGCCTAGGTATTTTGTCTACTGTGGCCGGTGACCCTGGTTCAGCATTGATTGCTGCGAGAGAGAAACTTGTGGAGGGCCAACTGGTCTTAAGCACCGGTAGCCACTATCTGGTTGGTGGAATTCGAAGATTACTGTTAGGGTTCGATTAGAAACCGCCCTTGGATACCTGGTCCCCTGCTAGGATTAACCCCTCGTATGGGAAGAACTCTGCTTATTTGTAAACCGGACGCAGTCGAGAGGGGCCTCGTCGGCGAGATATTATCTCGGATTGAGAAAAAAGGCCTCAAGATTGAAGTGCTCGAGCTCCGCCAGTTAGACGAGGCTACCGCCAAGACTCACTACCAAGAGCACGACGGGAAGGGCTTTTTTGGAGAACTAGTTGCCTTTATAACTAGGTCACCGGCGGTTTTAGCAGTGGTTTCTGGCCCGGAAGACGTCTACGCTATCGTGCGGTCAATGATGGGTGCGACCAATCCAGCTGTTGCGGCTCCAGGGACAATCAGGGGGGATTTAGCAGTATCGGTTGGGGAAAACTTGGTGCATGGCTCTGATTCGTTGGAGGCGGCCGCTCGGGAGATAGAGCTTTTTTTCCCGGGGCTAGCACAATAAGTTTCGACTAATTAAGGTTTGGCGACCTTATATATATTTATCCACCAGGATCTGGAGGTTCAAAAAGTGGCTCGATTCTCACCCTTTATGGGCAGGGACATGGCGGTGGACCTGGGTACGGCAAATACCTTGGTTTACGTAAGGGGCAAAGGTATCGTCCTAGACGAGCCATCGGTGGTCGCGATCAATACCAAAGATGGTAGACCGTTAGCCGTTGGGGTAGAAGCCAAGAGGATGATCGGTCGTACTCCGTCGAACATCCAGGCGATCCGTCCACTCAAGGACGGCGTAATCGCCGACTTCGAGATCTGCGAGAAGATGCTTCGCTACTTCATTCACAAGGTACACCAATCTAAGTTCTCTAAGCCGAGGATGATCATCTGTGTTCCCTCTGGGATAACCGGCGTCGAACAGCGAGCGGTTCAAGAGGCGGCCGAATATGCGGGGGCCCGCAAGCCCGCCTACATAATCGAAGAGCCGATGGCGGCGGCAATCGGAGCGGGTCTGCCGATACACGAACCGACCGGCAACATGGTGGTCGACATCGGTGGCGGAACAACTGAGGTCGCAGTGATCTCGCTTGGGGGCATTGTAACCTCCCGTTCGATCAGGATTGGCGGAGACGAGCTCGATGAGGCCATCATCTCCTTTGTCAAGAAGGAGTACAACTTGGCGCTAGGGGAGAGGACCGCCGAAGAGATCAAGATGGCTCTAGGGTCTGCTTTCCCTCTGGAAGAGGAGCTTCAGGCGGAGATCAGGGGACGTGACCTGATTACCGGCCTACCGAAGACGATACTCATCTCTACTCAGGAGATTCGCAAGGCGATAGAGGAGCCCATTGCGGCGATTGTCGACGCTGTAAAGGTCACGTTGGACGCGACTCCTCCAGAGCTTTCTGCGGACATCATGGAGCAGGGAATCGTTCTGACTGGGGGTGGAGCCATGCTCACCGGGCTGGAGCGAAGGATTCAGGCCGAAACGGGAATGCCGATAGTGGTAGCAAAAAACCCATTGCAGTGTGTAGCGATCGGATCTGGGCAGTGTCTAGAGGAGTTTGACGCTCTCAAGCAGGTGTTGATTTCGGCTTCCAGCCGCTGATTGCTTGGGGGATAGTTGGCAAAGCTCTTTGAGCGCCCTCGAATCACCCTGTTTATCTTGGTTCTGGCGTCGGCATCGCTGATCACACTGAACTACAGGGGAGGGTCAAGGTTCTCTTTCGTGTCGGTAAAGGCCGCAGTGAGGGATGTTATAACGCCGGTACGCTCTACTCTTGATAACGCCTTTAGCCCAGTCGGTAACGTCATTACTGGTGCCTTTAATTACGGTTCACTGAAGGTGGAGAATCAGAAACTCAAGAGTCAGATTTACAGCGCCGAAATGACTAAGTTAGCCTCTGGGGATGCTCAGCGCCAGCTTAACCAGCTCCTGCGGCTTGATAATATCCAGTTTGCCCAAGGGATAGCTTCGGTTCCCGCTCAGGTGATCTCGATGACGCCATCCAATCTGCAGCTGAGCTTTGAAATTGACAAGGGACAGTCCGCTGGGATAAAGCTCGGAATGGTCGTAGTTGGCGGCAGTGGGCTCGCAGGACAGATTGTGGCGGTAGGGTCAACGACATCGACCGTCTTGATGGTCAATGACCCGAACTTCGCTGCCGGTGTTAGATTTGGGCCGGGCGGTAATATTGCGCTACTTAATGGCCAGGGGATGAACCAGGCTTTGAAGATTAATCTTGTAGATCCTGGTTCCCCAATTAGGGTCGGACAGGTGCTCGTAACTTCCGGTCTTCAAGGAGAGGTGTTCCCTCCCGGTATCCCGATCGCGAGGATTACATCCATCTCTAACCCGCTAGGCGCCTTGCAGGAGAGTGTTAAAGCTGCACCGGTTGTCGACTATGCGGGGCTGCAATACGTGCGGGTACTGAAGTGGCAGCCGCCGTCGTGAACTCGAGGCTATTTTTTATCCGTTTGCCGCTCCTGCTGATCACGGTTGTGGTTTTGCAGCATTCAGGGGTTGGCGGTTTGTCGATTTCGGGTGTCCACCCAGATATTATCTTGGGCCTCGTATGCGCAACCGGAATAGTGGCTGGCAGGGAGAAGGGTGCACTAATAGGTTTCTTGGCCGGGATACTTGCCGACTCATTTCTAGTCACCCCCTATGGACTTTCCGCGCTGATATACACCGTCGTCGGCTACCTCTCAGGGGAGCTGGAGCGCTTCGAACTGGCAGATTCTAGGATCGTTTCGTTTTTAGCCGTTGGCGCCATGTCGGGCGTCGGGGTCGTCTTGTTCTATGGAACCGAGTTTGTACTGGGAATTCATAATCCACTCAGTCACCAGGTATTAGCAGAAGTATCTGTAGTAAGTCTTCTCAATGTCGTGGTTTCGCCAATTTTAGTTTTTGCGGCGAGTTTCTCGCTGAAACCTAGTGGCGTCGATTCACGATTTGAATCGCGGAGGTAGTCCGTGGGAAATATGTCGGCCGTCGAATCGACGGAGTTGAGTCAAAAGAGGGTCAAGCGGCGGACTCGCGCTTTAGGATTTGCGGCGGCGGCCCTGTTCGCGGGAATGTTGGCTCGTCTTTACTCTCTGCAGATTCTCCAGGCGCCGATCTATCAGGCGCAAGCGACCGCAAATCAGGTTCGGACCGTCTCTGTTGAGCCCCCCAGGGGACTAATTCTGGATAGAAATGGTCGAGTACTCGTTGGAAATAAGGTAGTAGAGGTGCTGGCGGTATCTCAGCATGCCGCAACGACCTACCCTAAGGTGATTCCCAACCTAGCAAAACTTCTCAAAGTTCCAGTGGCCCAGGTGACGCTGGCACTGAATAATTCGCAGTTCAGCCCGTATGAGCCGACGCCAGTGGCCTTTGGGATTTCCAAGCAGATAGCGATATATGTCCAGGAGCATTCTAAGCAGTTTCCTGGAGTGATCACCGAACTAACGACTCAGCGCACCTACCCAGAGGGGTCGACTGCGGCGCAAGTGTTGGGGTATGTCGGTCAGATCAAGCCGAAACAACTTGTGAAACTAGCCCAAAAGGGATATACCGCTCAGTCTCAGATTGGCCTAGCTGGGGTCGAGGCGACCTACGAATCCTACCTAAGAGGAGTGCCGGGCCAAACCAAACTCGAAGTCACCGCTTCGGGTGCGGTAGTCGGGACTCTGGGCGAAACGCCTGCTAAACCCGGGGGCAATTTAGTCCTCTCGATCGATACATCCCTCCAGAAGGTGGTCGAGCAGGCGCTAGGTGCTGAGATCAAGGCTCTTTCCCACACCTACGATCCGTACTTTCATACCTATCTACCCGAGCTCACAGGGGCTGCGGTTGTCGAGAATCCCAATACCGGGTCGGTGCTAGCGATGGCCTCCTTACCGTCCTACAATCCCTCGATCTGGGTCGGGGGGATATCGACTCAGAACTACAACATCCTTACGAACCCCGCCAACAACGATCCTCTTCTAAATAGGGCTATTCAGGGCGAGTACACCCCCGGTTCGACCTTTAAGCTCGCAACCGCCTCGGCGGCTTTGAATTCGGGCCTCGTAACCCCTTATACCTTGATACACGACCCCGGGTACTTCGCTATTCCAGGCTGCACCGTCGGCAAATGCTCATTTCACAACTCGGGTGGCGAGTCATTGGGAAACATTAACATTGTCACTGCCCTTTCAGCGTCGGACGACGTCTTTTTCTATACCCTGGGATACCGCTTTTACGCCGCTACCCAGCAGTACGGAAACACGCCGATTCAGAACATGGCCGCCGAGTATGGCTGGGGATCTCCGACGGGGATCAAGCTACCCGGAGAGGCTGCGGGCATGGTCGACTCTCTGTCGCTGCGTCAGGAGCTTCATAAGCTCTACCCGCAGGCCTATCCCTATGCTAACTGGTATACCGCCGACCAACTGGAAATGGCTTTCGGCCAGGGAGAGACCTTGATAACACCGTTGCAGATGGCTAACGCTTATGCGACCTTCGCAAACGGTGGGACGAGGTACGTTCCACGAATTGCCGTGGGAGTCGTCAACGGACAAGGAAAGGTGATCGACAAGTTTCCCCCGAAGGTAGCGACTCACGTCAACTTGTCAGCGTATAACCATGCTGCGATGCTGGCTGGATTTGAAGGAGCGGTGTCAGGACCGCTTGGTACTGCGTCTGGAGCTTTTCAGGGATTTCCCTTCAACAAGTTTCCTTTAGCCGGAAAGACTGGAACCGCATCGGTACAGGGGCTAAACCCAAACTCTTGGTTTGTAGCATTTGGACCCGTCCAATCCCCGCAATATGTTGTAGCGGTCGTTATAAAGGAGGGCGGTTTCGGTGCCTCCGCTGCCGCACCGGTTGCAAGGAAGATTTTTGAGTACCTGATGGCCCATCCTGTCGGACCGGTAAAGTTCGGGGTGGGGCACCTCGCCGCTGGCAGCATTGCCGCCATTGGCAAAAATGGCCAGATCACCTCCACTACTACTACCACTACTTCAGTTCCTGGTTCCAAGTCGACTCCGTCAGGGAGCACCACAACTACGGCGGCAAAAGCCGCTGGTTGACCCGAGCAGAAAAGGTTCACCGCTCGGCGCCGCATAATTCTTCAACGACTGTTCGCTAAGGTGGGCTTTTCGGTTCATAGCGAAGTTTTTTGGGTTAGGCTGTCGTTATGTCGTTCGCTGGCTATATTTCATGGATTGCTGGCATGTCCGTTTTGGTTTTGGCCGCCCTCTCTCACGGGCGTAATTTTGTGAACCCATTGGACGAGAACGACCGTAAATTTGAAATTGCCCTTCCGGATAGGGATTTGATAGAGCTTTCCTCTACTTGTCCGGTGGGCCCTGCGGCGGCTGCCGTTTCCGATTTTGGCCCTTCTTGGAAAGGGAGCAGTCTTGGATTTTCCGGTTTTTCGGCCGGACGCAAGCCTCCGCACACAGCGGAAAGGTCTCACACAGATGTCACAACAGGAATTCCCTCAGACACCGCCGGGCGGCGATGCCAAGGCCGACGCGACAGAGTCGCGTCCTGCCCAGTCTCAAGGTCAGCCCAGATCTAACTCCAGACGGCGACCACCGACGAGGCGGCCGACTAGATCGAAAGCGCAGGAGGAGTCTAGCGAGCCGTCCGAAGGTCTAAAAGTTATTCCAGAGGTACCCGTTGAGGAGCGGACAAAGTCGGCTACGTTCGAGCTTCCACCTCCGCTTAAGGCCTACACCCAGGATGCCAAGGGACGACAAGGCGAACCTAAAAGGCCTATGCCCAGAAGTGTTCCTCCGAAGGTTGAGCCATCTAAGGAGACGGAGTCTTCTGCAAAGCCTTCCCAAGGAGACGTAACTCCTAGTCAAGGCAGTCCAAATCCACAGAAATCGTTCGCGAGACCTTCGATGACCCCTAAAGCGAGCGATACTCCGGTGGGAGGTTCCGCTGGGGCCGAAACCCGAGAGCCACCTCAGGCTGCGAAGTCGTCTGGTTATCTGTCTCGCTTAAAGACCCCGAAGATCCCGTTACGCCCGAAGGTGGGGGATGTCATCCCGGTGGAGGAGGTAGAGAAGCTCCGCCAGCTCCACCAGCACGACATCGCCGAGAAGCCCAAAGTCGCCTCGGAGCCGGCTAAACCGGCGCAGCCTTCGCAAAGGCGGAAAAAGCGTTACGGTCGCTCTAAGAATGAGCGTGACAAGCTCCTAGCTCAGGGTCCGGTCGTCTACAGCGTCCCTGACCAGCTGGCGGATGCAATTGAATTCGGCTCGCAGTCTGACCGCAGGGCTAACCAGCGGGTTGGTCGTCAGCGTAATGGCCGGCCAGTCGGCCGGTATCTTATGTGTGTTCAGCTCCGCGACGACGTCACCCAAATCGCGATTCTCGAGGGCCGAACTCTCATCGAGCACTACGTGGCCCGAGAGTCAGACAACCAGTACAGCATCGACGGGAATATTTACCTTGGTCGTGTAACTAACGTCCTACCTGGGATGGAAGCCGCCTTTGTCGATATTGGGACCTCCAAGAACGCCGTTTTATACCGGGGTGATGTCAGATTCGAGCGCGACGATATCGAAGTTGGCGATCGTAATGTAAGGATCGAACAGCTCCTTAGGCCGAGGCAGACCGTGATCTGCCAGGTGACGAAGAACCCAATCGGGTCCAAGGGAGCCCGCCTTACCCAAGAGGTATCGTTGCCGGGACGTTTCGTGGTGCTAATACCCAACTCCAACAGTTACGGGATTTCGAAGAGACTACCAGACGACGAACGGAAACGCCTTCGCAAGATTCTCGACGACGTCAAGCCCGAGGGTTTTGGCGTTATCGTTCGCACAGCGGCGGAAGGTTCTTCGCCAGACGAGCTCCGGCGCGACGTGGCGAGGCTGAAGGAGATCTGGGACAAGATAGAGACCAGGGCTCGTTTGGCACATGCCCCGACCCTCCTCTACCGAGAGCCGCAGGTTGCGCTTAGGGTCGTCAGGGAAGAGTTCAACCGCAACTACCGAGGAATCGTAATTGACGATTTCGAGCTCTATGAAGAGGTCGTAAGCTACGTGTCTGCGATCTCTCCTGAGTTGGCTGACAGGGTGGAGTACTATGACAACTCCACGACGCAGATCCCGGTATTTGAGTCCTATCATGTTCACGAACAGCTTCATAAGGCTTTAGAGAGAAAAGTCTGGCTTCCCTCGGGCGGATCTATCGTTATCGACCGGGCGGAAGCCCTGACGGTTATCGACGTAAATACGGGTAAGAACGTGGGAACCGTCTCTTTGGAAGAGACTATTCATAGGAATAACCTTGAAGCGGTCGAAGAGATTGCGCGGCAACTGCGCCTCCGTGACATCGGCGGGATTATAGTGATCGACTTCATCGATATGTTGATCAAAGAAAATCGTGAAGACGTGATGCGCGCTTTTAGGGCCGCCTTGGCTAGGGATAAGACCAAGACTCACGTATATGACATGAGCCAGCTGGGGCTGGTAGAAATGACCCGTCAGCGGGTTTCAGAAGGATTGGTTGAAGCTTTTTCGGAAAACTGCCCAAACTGTGGCGGTAGAGGAATCATCTTTGATCAGGTATTGCTCAGAGACGTATAGGATGGTTGGGCTATGTACGCAATCATAAGTACCGGTGGAAAACAAGAGCGAGTCGAAGAAGGCTCGGTAGTGGCGGTGGAGCTTTTGGGCACCTCCGATGGTGCCGAGGTTAATTTCACTCCCGTCTTGGTAGTTGATGGAGATCGCGTGCTGTCAAAACCAGCAGACTTGGCCGGAACTTCGGTCACTGCGGTGGTCGTAGGCGAAGCTAAAGGACCGAAAATTATCGGTTTCAAGTACAAGTCTAAGGCCAACCAGCGCAAGCGTTGGGGACACAGACAGCATTATTCGGTGATCAAAGTCACCTCCATTTCCGCGTAAGTTAGAGTTTTTTCGGGTTGTACCCGTATTTTTAGGGAGTGAGATGTCTAAGACGAAGGGCGGAGGTTCCACTAGGAACGGCCGCGATTCAAATGCTCAGAGATTAGGCGTCAAGGTTTTTGATGGGACCGAGGTAAGGGCCGGAGCGATCATCGTTCGCCAGAGGGGAACAAAGTTCCACCCTGGCATTAATGTGGGTCGTGGTGGGGACGATACTTTGTTCGCAACCGCGCCGGGGAAGGTCAAGTTTGGATCCCGCAGGGGTCGCAAGCTTGTCGACATCGTTTCCGATTCGCAGGCCTGACTAGGGGTCTTTGGTGTCCCCAGTAGTTCTGGGGAGTAGATGACTGGACTAAATTGGCCGAATTCGTCGACAGGGCACAGCTACACGCGCGAGCCGGCGACGGTGGTGCCGGCGCGGTTTCATTTCGTCGAGAAGCTTATGTAGATAAAGGCGGACCCGACGGCGGCGACGGCGGCGACGGCGGCGACGTATGGTTGGTAGCGTCTTACAACGTCTCCTCGCTGATCGGCTTTCGTGATCAGCCATTTAGGCGGGCCGAAGATGGTACGCACGGTGGTTCGAAGAAGAAGATCGGCAAGAGGGGCGAAGAGGTGCTCGTCTACGTTCCTATTGGAACGATAGTTCGGGACCTCGAAGGTCAGGTGCTAGTCGATCTTGCGGAGGACGAGCTCAGGTGGCGAGCCGCTCGCGGTGGCCGCGGCGGAAAGGGCAACGCCCGATTTCTCTCTAATGCACGTAGGGCGCCAGCCTTTGCTGAACAGGGTGAGGTCGGTGAGGATATCTGGTTCAATCTCGAGCTAAAGCTGGCCGCAGATGTGGCTCTCGTCGGATTTCCAAACGTCGGCAAGTCATCTCTAATCTCGGTGGTTTCTCGGGCTAGACCGAAGATCGCAGACTATCCATTTACCACCTTGGAGCCTAACCTTGGAGTAGTTCAAATGGATGACTCTCGGGACTTCATCGTCGCCGACGTCCCTGGACTGATCGAAGGCGCTGCCCAAGGCCGAGGTCTCGGCCATGAGTTTTTACGCCATATCGAGAGGGCGAGAATTCTCGCCTACGTGTTAGATCTTTCCGAAGGAGCGGAGTATTCGCCAAAAGAGCAGTATCGAGTTCTGAAGCGGGAGGTCGCCGAGTATCTTCCTGACCTAGCCGAAAGACCAGAGGTCGTCATCGGTAACAAGGTTGACCTACTTGGCGAGCTATCACCTTTGCACAACGACGACCCCGAGATGCTCCTTGTGTTGTTAAAGAGTGAGTTTGGGATCGAATTCGACGGAGTGGTATCGACCTCCACTCGATTCGGGATTGCTTCGCTGGTAAAGCACCTGGCGCAAAGTGTCTCTGAGGCGGATGAGACGCCGGCGCCACTGAGGCCCCGGGTCGTTCTTCGGCCGCTTGAGGCTACGGGATTTGAAGTACTTAGACTTAGCCATAACAAGTTTGTGGTGGAGGGTCGCGACGTCTTGAAGTCGGTTGGCCTTTCGGACCTGGGTGATCCGGGTGCCCTTCAGATCGCACAGCGGAGACTCGAGAGAATGGGTGTTTATAAGGCACTTAGGCGGGCGGGCGCTAAAGCCGGGGACGAAGTAATAATCGGCGACCTCAACTTTGAATACGACGGGGAGGCCAGATAGTGAAGGTCGTGGTCAAGCTCGGGTCGTCTTCTGTGACCAATGAGCATGGCGGTACTAGCCTCGGGCTGTTGGACCGAGTGGCCGGAGAGATTTCCGAGTTGAGCTCTCTCGGAAACCAGTTCGTGCTAGTGACTTCCGGGGCCATTGCCGCCGGGCTATTTGAGCTTGGTTTTGGCTCGAATCGGCCGAACGACGTCGCTGTATTGCAGGCGGCGTCTGCCGTTGGGCAGGGTCGACTTATCGAAGCTTACCGAATGCTTTTTGCTCAGCGGAGTCTGAAAGTTGGTCAGGTCCTTTTGGACCCTGGGGACTTCTCGGATAGAAGGCAATACCTGCGGGCGAGGCAGACGATTTCGGAGCTTTGGAACTTAGGCGCAATTCCGGTGGTCAATGAGAACGATGCCATCGCTGTTGATGAGATCCGATTTGGTGACAATGACCGACTAGCGGCTTTGACGGCAAATCTCGTCGGAGCCGACCTTTTGATCCTCCTCACTGATCAGGCGGGCGTCTATACCGGTGATCCAAGGAGGGACGAGGAAGCTTCGCTGATCGAGGTGATATCTGAGATAGACCACCGAGTGGCCGACTACGGCGGAGGAGCCGGGACGACACGGGGGACTGGCGGGATGAGTTCCAAGCTTCAGGCCGCAAAGATGGCGTCATTTTCAGGTGTTACAACGGTGATCGCCGCCGCAGAGAGGCGTTCAGTAATAATCGACGCAGTGAAAAAGTCGCCGGCCGGTGTCGGAACTTTGATTAAGGCTCGGGACGCTCACTTACCCGCAAGGAAGCTCTGGATAGCCTTCGCAACAGTTTCGGAGGGGGTAGTTGTCGTAGATGAGGGAGCGAGAAGAGCATTAGAGCTCAATTCGAAATCTCTTCTGCCGGCGGGTATTCGATCCGTGGAAGGCGACTTCTTTTCTGGTGCAGCAGCTTCGATCGCCGATGAGAGCGGCGAGGTTTTCGCCAAGGGGATAGTGAAGCGGGATTCCACTTCCATTAGAGAGATTATGGGTCGCAAAAGTTCAGAGCTAGGCGATGACGGATCCAGCGAGGTTGTCCATCGTGATGACCTGGTGCTACTGCGGGCCTGAGTAACTTTAGAGCCGTAAAGACTATAGGCTCTTTGGATGGATCAAATTTCAAATCCCGCCCTTTTAGAGCAGGCGGAGAGGGCTAAGAGAGCCTCCAGAGTACTCTTCTCTTCGACCGCAGCGGTAAGAAATGACGCCCTGGGGTACATCTCAGAGTCGATCTTGAACTCTAAAGAGTCGATACTCGAGGCCAACGTCAAAGACCTCGAAGCTGCCTCCGCAGCGAAAATGCCTCCAACCCAGATGGATCGGCTCCGCCTCGACTCAAAGCGAATCGACTCGATGGCCCTTGGAGTCAGGGACGTGCAGAAGCTCCCCGAGATTGTGGGAAACGTACAAGATGGCTGGGTACGACCGAATGGACTCAGGGTAAAAAGGGTGAGAGTCCCGCTCGGACTAGTGGGCATCATCTACGAGAATCGTCCAAATGTGACCTCCGATGCAGCGGCCCTGTGTCTGAAAAGCGCCAATGCCACAATGCTCCGAGGTTCTTCCTCGGCCTACCATTCCAACTTAGCGATCTGCGATCTGATCGCTGATTCGCTTGAAAAGGCCGGATTACCCCGTGATGCGGTGAGCCTCGTGAAAGATACAAGGAGGGAATCCGCAATCGACTTCATGCGCCTAGAGGGTTTCATTGACTGCCTGATCCCAAGGGGCGGCAAGTCTTTGATCAGGGCGATCAAAGAGAATGCTACGGTTCCTTATATTGTCGACGGTGACGGCAATTGCCATATCTACGTTGATCAGCACGCCGATTTAAAGATGGCGAGTTCGATTGTGGTCAACGCAAAATGTCAAAGACCCGGCGTATGCAATGCCGCCGAGTCGCTAATCGTCCACACAAAGGTGGCGGAACAGTTTCTTTCTATGCTTCGGTTGGATCTCGTGGGAGTGGAGGTGAGGGGGGACGAGCGCACGCTCGAATACTACCCGGGATCGGTGTTAGCCACCGAAGAGGATTATGCGACTGAATTCTTGGATCTCATCCTCTCCGTCAAGGTGGTCGACTCGATCGAAGAGGCGACTGCACACATTCAAAGGTACGGTAGCGGCCACTCCGAAGCGATAGTGACTTCCGACATCTCTAGCGCAAACTTCTTTGTCGCAAACGTTGATTCGGCGGCAGTTCTGGTAAATGCGTCTACGAGGTTCGTCGATGGCGGAGAAGTCGGTTTCGGAGCGGAGATCGGCATCTCGACTCAGAAGCTCCATGCGAGGGGTCCAATGGGATTAGAGGCGTTGACGACCCTTCGATTTGTAATTGAGGGAGAGGGGCAGGTCAGATAGTGATTAGAAACGACTGGAGGGACCACGAGAGGCTTCAGGGCATCGAAGTGGTAGCCGATTCACTGCGAACGGTAGGGTACCTTCCCTCCCGACAGATTGCTACGACTGTATACCTCGCGGCTCGCCTCGCCAAACCTATTCTGGTTGAAGGTCCCGCTGGCACGGGCAAGACTGAACTTGCCAAGGCAGTAGCTAGCTTTGCCCAGGCTGAACTGATCCGACTCCAGTGCTACGAGGGACTAGACGAATCGAAAGCCCTCTACGAGTGGAACTACCGAAAGCAGCTCTTGCGAATTCAAGCCGACGGTGCGGCCGTTGAGGGACTAGAACAAAAAGGCGGTTGGTCCAAGGTCGGCCAGGACATCTTCGACGAGGAGTTCCTTCTGGAACGTCCACTTTTGCATGCCATTCGATCCCGGGAATCCTCGGTGCTTCTCGTCGACGAAGTGGATCGGATGGAGGTTGAGACCGAGGCCCTCCTCCTCGAGATACTTTCGGATTTTCAAGTTAGCGTCCCCGAGCTAGGCACCATAGTGGCCGAGAGCCTGCCGCTGGTCTTTTTGACCTCGAATGGTACGCGGGATCTATCTGAGGCGTTGAAGAGACGGTGCCTCTTTTTATATATCGATTATCCAACGCAGGAGCGAGAGCTGGAGATCCTCTCCGCCAAGGTCCCGGGGTTGAACTCAAAGCTGGCGAAGCAGATCGTGGGATTTGTAGCCGGCCTTCGGAGCCTCGATCTCAAGAAGTCTCCATCGATATCAGAGAGCCTCGATTGGACTAGAGCCTTGCTGGAGATGGGAATTGTAACCCTCGAGGACTCATCTGTTCCAGACACCCTGCACCTTTTGCTAAAGTACAGGACCGACGTAGAGGCGGGGATCAAGGAACTGACCTCTTCGGATCGCGGCTAGAGCTCCATGCTCGAACTTCTTGTCGGCTTTGCCACTGCACTTCGGGCGTCGGGAATCTCATGTTCTCAGTCGGAGCTGATTGACGCTTCGCAGATTTTGGGTGAAATAGATTTCTTGAATCGAGACGAGTTGAGGGACTCCCTAAGGAGCGCGATGGTAAAGGACCCATTGCACATCGAAGCATTTGACCGTCTTTTTGACGTATTTTTCAGCCTAAGGAGCTTCGACTCAGCGGAGTCAGAGGACGATCCCGGAAACCCTAAAGAGGGGGATTACCAGGACGACATCGATCTTACGGATTTTTTGGCCAAAGCCCTCCTGCAAAACGATCGTGATAAGTTGTCCCGCTACGTCCGCCAGGCGGTAAGTAGATTTGGGGGAATAGAAAAGGGAAGGGCGGTAAGCGGGCTTTACTACGCCTATCGAACCCTGCGCCAGATCGATCTGGATCGGCTCTTGGCGCTACTGGAGGGAGCACTTGACCTTGAGTCTGGGTCGGACTTTGATAGGAAGCTTCACAAGTTAGATGCAAAAAGACTGATCGATTTGCTCAAGGCCCAGGTGACCAAGGAGGTGACCGAGCTACTCGTCGAGGATCGTGGACCCGTTGCCGTAGCAAAGACTTTGGCGGTTACTTTGCCAGAGGATATCGAGATCGTCAGGGCCTCTCGGGAAGAGTTAGCTCGTATGCAAAGAACTGTCGAACCGCTGGCTAGAAAGCTCGCTGCGAGGCTCGCACAGAAGCACAGAAGTCAGAATAGGGGCCAAGTCGACATGAGAAAGACTATGAGGGCGTCTCTTAGCTACGGTGGAACTCCTGTCGAACTTGTTACCAAACCTCCTAGGCCACATAAACCAGAGATATTTTTGGTCACCGACGTATCTGGGTCGGTAGCCAGCTTCTCAAGGTTTACGATGCAGTTGGTTTTCGCAATGAGCTCGCAATTCTCCAAGGTTCGTTCCTTCGCTTTTATCGATGAGGTTGACGAGGTCACGAGTTACTTCAACTCAGCCAGCGATATCAACGAAGCAATGAGATTGGTCAACACCCAAGCGAAGGTTGTCTGGCTGGACGGACACTCAGATTACGGCAGGTGCCTGGAAAGCTTTTGGGAAAGATACCATTCGGACCTGACTAGAAGGTCGAGCGTTATTATCTGTGGAGACGCAAGAAATAACTACCATTCGGCCAAGCCAGAAGTTCTAAAACTTATCAAAGGGGCGTCCAAGCACCTGTACTGGCTGAATCCAGAACCCCATGCCTACTGGAACAGCGGCGACTCGGTCATTTCTAGCTATGCACAGTACTGCGACGGGGTATATGAAGTCAGGTCTCTTCGCCACCTCGAGCGGTTCATCACCGAAGCTATTTGATCGGGGCCGCCGATGCTCGTAGTGATAAGACATGGTTCTGGACTCTCTAGCGAGCTGGGGGTAGTAGGCGGTCATCGTGGCTGCCGTGGTCTCAGCCAGAAGGGCAGACTAGAGGCTTTGGCACAGGCCGCGAAGCTAAAGGCCATGGGGGTCAAACTCGAAATCTTAGGTCAGAGCATGATTTTGCGTTCCCAAGAGACGGCGGAGATTATTGCCCCATACATCTCAGCAAAACTTATTGCACCCTCGTGCGGTATCTGCGAACTGCACCCTGGACCCTACGATGGCCAACCGGTCGGTTCGCTTCCGGAGTCCGTTGATCCCTATTCCAACCCCGATGTCCCATACCTGCCCGGAGCGGAAAGGGTCTCGGACCTCAACAAGAGGGTGAAAAGCTACCTCTCCAACCTTGCCGACTACGCAGTGGAACACGGGGTGGGGATCGTAACACACCTCGGTGTGATTAGATCGATCGCCGAAATGACCGTTGGAGTAGACCCGGACGAAATCGTAAGGATGACTTCCCCAGCGAGTGCATGGATCTTTGGTTCCTCAAAGCTCAAAGGAGAGGGACCTCGCTTTCAGCTCCTAGGTGCTAGCAGGTGAGGTCGGTATCGTAGGTATGGCCATTGATCGTTGCCGATCCGGTTTGTACCAATACCACCTGGCCTCCGCCGAAGGAGTTAGAGGCTGAACAAGCGGTGGACGGATCCACCCCGGGCAGAGCCACCCATATTTGGGTATTCGCCGGCAGAATCGCCCCGCCGGTGATCTGTCCCCACTGTCTAGGAGTAGAGTAGACACCTACGGCGACTCCGACGGACTTGAAGAAGTTGATCGCACCGAGTATGTCCTGATAGTCCTGGGCCTGAGCCGCAGGAGCGAGCAGGTTCGGACCCTGAGTTGTCGCTGCCCACTGCCCGCTAGTCTCCACATCGAGCCACCAGTTTGGTGAGGAGACATTCGAAGTCTGAGCGTACTGATAGGAGTACTGAGCCTGCTTGAATCCGAAGTTGTAAGCCTGGCAATTTAGGTCCGTAGCTGCGCAATTGCCCGCGGGCCCCGTCATAAATGACGGCGATCCGAAATTCGTAGGACTGTTGGTGCCGTCTGATGGCCAGTTGATAAATGCGTATAGCGATAGATTTTGACCCGCCCACTGTGCCTCTTGTGCCAGGCAAGGATTTTGGTAGCTGAAGCTCCAACCAGTGGCCTCTACTATCGCCAGCGGAGCAGTAGGCGGAAGGGCCGAACATTGGAAGTTAGAGACGTCATAACCGGTAGCCCCGGGGGAATATGCAGTCGGAATGTTGACCGCAGCTATCCCGACGACAGGGGCCGAAACTGGGGTCCCGGCGGCTGAACCGTAGTAGGTCGCATCACCGAAGGAGAAGATTCCACCGTCGGAAGCCACCAGCCAGTAACCTAATCCGTCCTGTGAAGCAGCCATACCGACGATCGGCTTGTTCAGTGTCATCGCGCCGGTCGAGCCGTAGTACGCAGCGTCACCGAAGGAGAAGATTCCACCGTCGGAAGCGACTAACCAATAGCCCCTACCATCTGGAGTCGAGGCCATCCCGACGATCGGCTTGTTCAGTGTCATCGCGCCGGTCGAGCCGTAGTACGCAGCGTCACCGAAGGAGAAGATTCCACCGTCGGAAGCGAC
>JAJZCF010000001.1:38172-63619 GCA_021846265.1 Actinomycetes bacterium
CTAACCAATAGCCCCTACCATCTGGAGTCGAGGCCATCCCGACGATCGGCTTGTTCAGTGTCATCGCGCCGGTCGAGCCGTAGTACGCAGCGTCACCGAAGGAGAAGATTCCACCGTCGGAAGCGACCAACCAATATCCCTTACCATCTGGAGTCGAGGCCATCCCGACGATCGGCTTGTTCAGTGTCATCGCACCTGTCGAGCCGTAGTACCCAGCATCGCCGAAGGAGAAGACTCCGCCGTCGGAAGCCACTAACCAGTACCCCAACCCATCCGGAGTGGAGGCCGAAGCGACGATCGGCTTATTTAGCTTCGTGCCGACGAGGCTGCCATGGCTATGGACGTTGAAGGGATAGACAGCTCCGTCTGATCCGACGAGGTTATAGCCCGAGACCCCCACGAATGATGCTAAGGCGCTCTTCGAACTTGCAGCAGATAGAGGTCGGGCTGATGAACTTTGGTAAACCGACGGAGCGACCCAGATCAGGGCCAAAGCAATCGTCGCCGATACGAAGACCCGCTTCATGCCAATGCGAAGTAAGCCCCTACCTAACCTTTTGAAATTCACTACAACCTACTCCCTAATGGTGGACACGCTAGGCCAGCGCCGCCAGATCCATTAATCGGCAAACTTGAACGCTTGCTGAATACCGTAAACGAAAAGACTTAAGATTCTTGACGTTTGAGAAAAAATGAGAAAAGTCTTTAATTCGGTCGACCGTTTCGAGCGAGCTTATTCGTCGTCCGAAATAGCCGAAAAGAGCCCTTCGCAACTCAACGGACAAAAGTGGTTTGGAGGGCAAGAACAATTAAACCCCAGTACAATCAGTCGCTAAATGCGACTCCCGTCGCATTTAGAGTTTCGATGGCGCTTAGGTACACAGACGTTTCAGGCATCTGGTTCATCCGATTAGCAGTTCTGCCACTCTGTAGGCGAGGTCCAAACTCTGCCGGGCGTTTAGACGTGGGTCACAGATGGTGTTGTAGTTCGAATCGAGCTCGGTCAGCAGAACCTCTTCTGAACCCCCAAGGCATTCGGTTACGTCATCCCCCGTGAGCTCGATGTGGACACCCCCCGCCCAAGTACCTATCGACTTATGAACTTCGAAGAATAGCCTTATCTCCTCCAATACGTCTTCGAACTTGCGGGTTTTGTATCCCGTGTCCGAGACAAAGGTATTGCCGTGCATCGGATCGCATGACCATATGACCGGATACCCCTCGTTTCTGACGGCCTCCACTAGATCCGGCAGCGACTCTTCAATTTGTGATCTACCCATCCTGGAAATGAGAGTTAGCCGACCAGGCTGTTTTTTGGGATCTAAGATGGCGCACAACTCAAGCAACTCATCGATCGAGATCTTGGGGCTGACCTTGCATCCGACCGGGTTAGAAACCCCAGAGGCATAGCGGACATGCGCAGAATCTACCTGACGCGTCCTCTCTCCAATCCATATCATGTGGGCAGATAGGTCGTAGTAGAGTTCCGTGTTTGCAACTTTATGGGTTAGGGCGGATTCATAGTGTAAAAGTAGCGCCTCATGACTCGTCCAGAAGTCAACCTGGCCGAGCGCTGCTTCGTCAGCGAGGTCGATTCCACAGGCCGCCATGAACTTAAGGGCACGGGTAATCTCCGAAGCTATCGTGTCGTAGCGCTCGCCTTCGGAAGATGTAGCTACAAACTCCTGATTCCAATTGTGGACCTGCGACAGGTCTGCGAAACCCCCACGGGTTAGCGACCTCAGAAGGTTGAGCGTCGATGCGGAAATGTTGTAAGCCTCTAGCAGACGTGTGGGATCTGGTCTCCTGGCTTCAGGGTCAAATGCGTCATCGTGGATTATGTGGCCCCGAAACGACGGCAAGTCGACGCCTTTGTACTTTTCCATCGGTGAAGATCTCGGCTTGGCATACTGCCCGGCGATCCTGCCCACCTTGACTACCGGGACGCCAGACGAGTAGGTGAGAACTACCGCCATTTGCAATATGACTTTGAGCCTTCTCCTGACCGATGCTGCGGAGTGGTCGTGGAAGGACTCGGCGCAGTCCCCGGCTTGCAATACGAAAGCCTTGCCCTTTGATACCTGAGCTAACGCATCTTTGAGAGCGGCGATCTCATTCGGATAAACCAGCGGCGGGAAGGTTGAGAGCTCTTTGGTCGCTGTCTCTAGAGCGAGCGGATCTGGCCAATCGGGCTGCTGCTCGGCACGCCTTTCCATCCAGTCCCACGGCGTCCACGCCATTCGACGGCCTTTCTATTGTAGCAAAGCTAATAAGGGAAAGATTCTTTCGATCAGATTTTAGACGGAAGCTCTTTCAATAAACAGTAGCGGGAAGTGGGAAGAATCGCCTTGTTTGTGCCTTGGGTGCAAATCTCAGCTGGCATTTGTGCCCTAACTCCCTCCATCGGGAGCTTAAATTGTCTTATGGCTAATTTTCGGTTTGGAGTCCAGCTTTCGGCAGCATCCAACGCTAAAGAGTGGGTGGCAATCGCACAACGGATCGAGAGCTTGCACTACTCGTCCATTATGGTTCCCGACCACTTCGACTCTCAACTCTCACCTATTTCAGCGCTCTCCTTTGCCGCCGCGGCGACAAAGGAGGTCAACGTAGGAACTCTTGTAGCATCGAACGACTACCGGCACCCGGTTGTCTTAGCGCGAGAAGTGGCGACCTTGGCAGCATTAAGTGGTGGAAGAGTAGAGCTTGGGATAGGGGCAGGATGGTTAAAGGCCGACTATGACTCCTCAGGTTTGGTACTAGATCATCCGGGGATTAGAGTGGCGCGCCTGAAGGAATCCGTGGAGATCATGAGATCAATGTTCTTAGGCGAGAGAATTGATTTTGACGGTGAATATTACAAAGTGCATGGGTCGACTGTCTATCCGGAGCTTCCAGAGGAACATCGACCGCGGCTGACAATCGGCGGGGGAGGGAAGAAAGTGCTTGATCTTGCGGCAAGGTACGCCGATGTTGTCGGGGTAAATCCCAATCTCTCTTTCGGTGCCGTGGGAGTCGAATTGTTAGTGGAAGCGGCGCCAGAGCGCTTTGACGAGAAGGTGACCCACGTCAGGGAGAGGCTCGACTACTATGGCCGCAGTGCCGAACTCCAATGCTTGAGTTTTGTATGCGAAGTTGTGAACGATCGCAAGTCGTGGATATCGGGTGCGGCAGCGGCCTTCTCCGTAGATGCCGATGCGGTTTCGGGGCTTCCAATAGTGCTCGTAGGGAGTGTTGAGCAGTTGATAGATCAATTGGAAACATCTAGAGAGCGCTATGGATTTTCATACTGGGTCATTCATCAAAAAGAGATCGAGGCATTCGCTCCAGTAGTAGAAGCTCTTTCCGGGCGGTAGGTGTGGCAAGAATTGGGATCTTTGGAGGAACCTTCGACCCGATACATTTCGGACACCTCGCTGCCGCAGTCAATGCGCGCCATGCTGCAGGTTTGGATCGAATCCTTTTGGTGGTGGCCAACGTACCTTGGCAGAAGGAAGGCACGAGGGAACTGACTCCAGCCCAGACGAGATTTGAACTGGTTAGGCAGGCAGTTGAAGGCATTGACGGACTCGAGGCTTCTGACGTCGAAATCAAAAGGGGAGGGCTCTCCTACACTATCGATACCGTGAGCGAGCTTCGGCGGGTTTTTCCTTTGGATCGATTCTTTTTGGTCGTTGGAGCGGACGCCGCAGCAGGGATAGAGGAATGGGAGAGGACCGAGGAGTTACCAGCGCTAGCGGAACTCGTAGTTGTCAATAGACCTGGCCATCCCCGACCGGAGAACCTCGGTGGATGGGAGCGAGCCATCATGGCGGAAATTCCATCGCTCGACATATCGTCCACGGATCTTCGGCAGCGGGCGAGGGACGATAGGCCACTCGAGTTTTTGATGCCAAGGGGGGCAATAGAATATATTAGGGAGAATCAGCTTTACCGGGACGAGCCGTAGGTGTATATTTTGGTTGTGGGTTGGATGTCTCGTGACTAGGGCTCTCTGTGGTGGCTGATTTGACTCCACGGCCGTGGGTCCTGGTAGAGGGCTCGCCCTTGGGAGGTTCGTCGAGGTGACGTCTCGGGGCCGCCGTCGCAGGGATATAGAGAATCCCTCAGATGGAGACCCCCTCTTTCAACCTCTAGCTTTGACTTGCGGGTCTGCTGGGCCGAGGTTCTGCTTTCCGCCGCAAGCTGGTAGCATTGATTGTTCGATCTGGAAATGGAGTCTTCCAGCCGGCAAGTATCTAAGCCCGTTGACTGATATGTTCGCCATCACCGGTGGCTGCTCTGTTGCCAGCGCCGAAGGTTGCCGGGCGAAAGTTCGAACTTTTGTGCCGACCCTTTCCATGCCACCTTAGCAGTGGTGGCTAAGAATGAGGATGCTGTGAACCAACGGGCATATTCACAGTTTTTGATATCAGACGTCAACTATGAGTGTTATTCCAGATGAGAGGAGTTAGAGGAGATTGGAGCTTCATTCGACCAAGAGGAACAAGAATTCCACGAAGGTGGTCTTCTTGAAGGCGGAGGTTAAGCCGACTTCTGGAGCCGTTGATTTTGAGCCGATTGCATTGGCTAAGCTTGCTGCTGACGCGGCGAGCTCGAAGAAGGGTATTAATACCAAGGTACTAGACGTCTCTAAACTTCATGGCCTGGTCGATTTCTTCGTGATAACTTCGGTGGGCAATTCTAGACAGATCAGGGCGATCATCGATGAGATCGATGAAATGATTCGAATTGAACTAGGAACCAAACCGTTATTTCTCGAGGGTCTAGGTTCAAATGATTGGGTTCTAGTCGACTATGCAGGCGTCGTTATCCATATCTTTTCGGAGACAGCGAGGAGCTTTTACGACCTCGAGAGATTGTGGTCGGACGCCAAGGTGGTTTATGAGCCCGATTCTGAGACCGCTGATGATTCTTTGATGGAGGAGTCGGATGAGGGGATAGTAGTTGGAAGCGCCATAATCTGATTTTTGTACGACTTTGGTCGCCAAAGACTAGGCCTACGTATAGAACTCAGGCATAAGTGACGGTCGGAGCGGCCAGCACAATCGGAACTTTTGAGGACTGGGAGTGCTGTTCTCGACTTGAGCGGTCGGTTCATTGCGATGATGGCGCAGGATTCAGGAACCAGCCAGCACGGTGACCCGTTTGTTTCTTTCTACGATTGCTTCGCTGAAAGTGTTTCCGCCTTCATGTGGTAGGCGAATTGCCGTTTTTGGCATGTAGATCAGGCTGGAAACCTTTAGCTCTCGCTTTGGTGGCGGTGGTTTGACGGCCGCATCAACCCAAGCTGAGAGAGCGACTTACCTCTCGGGCATGAAAGTCGGACTTTCTGGCACCGAGGGAGATGCATTTGGTTTTAGCCTGGGTATGTTTTCGGTTTTGAATGGCTTGGCTTAGAAAAGGTGAACTTCAGTGCGAATTGCGACCCTAAGAGTTGACGGAACTACTAAAGCCGCGCTAAGAGACGGAGATAAGTACCGCCTCTTAGATTTTGAAGACGTGGGGGCGTTGATCAGGGCCAATGTCGACTGGTCAAGGCTCCAAGGATCTAGGGAGATTGAACTCAATCAGGCTGACTATGCGCCGACAATCTTGGAGCCTAGGAAGATTTTCTGTCTGGGGCTTAACTACCGGGAGCACATCGCGGAGATGGGCAGAGCAGACGCCGGATATCCGACCTTATTTTGTAAGTTTGCCCAGACCTTGATGGGCGCAAACGATGATCTTGTTCTTCCGGCTATTTCACAGGCCGTGGACTGGGAAGCGGAACTGGGTGTAGTAATCAAAGATGAGACCCGGAATGTGAGCGAAAGCGAGGCTAACGATCATATTGCCGGGTTCGTTGTTGTCAACGATGTCTCAATGCGTGATTTCCAGAACAGGACGACGCAGTTTATGCAGGGGAAGATATTCGAAGGAACGACGCCTGTTGGACCTGAGTTAGTTACCCCCGATGAGGTCGATTTTGCGCGTGATCTTCGGATTACGACGACGATCGACGGTGAGGTGATGCAGGACTCGAGGACTTCGAGGCTCATCTTTTCAATCCCAGAGGTGATCTCCTACATTTCGTCGATCATCACACTTTCCCCGGGTGACCTAATATCGACCGGAACACCCTCCGGTGTTGGCGCCGGTAGAGTACCTAAGGTCTTTCTGAAAAGCGGCCAAAGGCTCGTGACGACGGTCGAAGGCGTTGGAGAGCTTGTGAATTTAGTCCGCTAACCTAGCCATCTTGACGAGTTGTGGCTGAGCCATATTGCGCCACCGACACAAACCTCAAGCGTGGTTCGGCGAACATGCGCACCGACCAATAGATGATCGGGCAGGGTTAGTTTTTTTCTGAAACCGAGCGAACACGGGCTAATGGCAAAAAGGAGTCACTTTCATCCGCTTGGAGCCAAAGCGTTCTCCTTGCTCCGCGACAAGCCGAGATTAGTAGGGCTTCAATAGTATTTTCATCCGTGGTTACAAGGACCAGATGGCCCTCCATGTGACGAATTCTTGTTATCTGGTCTGTGGTCATTTTTTCCACCCTCCTTGAGATCAATTCGACATCGCCTTAGAAATACTTGAGCTAAATTGTCGAGGCCACAGGTCAGTCCCACCTCCGACGCTCTACTCGAGAAATCCCAGGTATTCCAAAGTGGCAGGCCATTTTGTAATTCTTAGGAGAGCGGTCCCCAAAGCTATTGATTAACGTCCGTGTAATCTTTCTGTATCAATGCGGAAACGGGCGTAATCTAGGTTGGCCACAAGTCAAGAGTTGGGCACGTTGCCCAGATGCGGAAGGAGTCGCACCAGTCCTTTTTATGAGGTGAGGCGGCGGGTTTTGACCGCTGTCTTTTGCTGAAGGTGTCAGATATGGAAATGGTTGTTTTCGTTGGGTTGATCGACCCATAGAAGGGCCCATCGGAAGGTGGGTCTGGGTTTGTGCGGCCTTCGACCGTTTCAGGTGACACCAGTATTTTGCTGCTAGCCTCTTACGATTTCAGAATTTTAATGAGCAGAGCTGAGTATAGATTCAGACGCTAACCGGAGGTTGGGTTTATGAAAGTAGTGGTAGCCGTGATCAAGCCCTTCAAGCTTGAAGATGTCAGGGAGGGATTGGCCAAGCTGGATGTCAACGGAATGACCGTGACGGAGGTTCAGGGTTTTGGACGCCAATCCGGGCACACCGAGGTATACCGCGGGGCCGAGTATCAAGTCAACTTCGTTCCCAAGGTGAAGATAGAGGTAGTCGTCGACGACGGTGAAGTAGATCGGGTTGTAGATGCTATCGTCGAGATCTCTCGGACGGGTAAAATTGGTGATGGCAAGGTTTGGGTGCACTCGGTAGAGGAGCTAATTAGGGTTCGAACCGGTGAAAGAGGGACCGACGCTCTCTAGTTGGAATAAGAGATCTTGAAGTTGCAAGTACCCACAAAGTCGGGGCTAGCGCGAGCGATCGAAAAGTCGGGAGAGGAAAGGCGACCTTGGCTTTGTCCCTGGTAGAGGAGCGCGATGCGATGCTTTCGCGCTCTGACCTTTCTGGGCGTCGGTGGACTCGAGCTTTCAGCGAGGTCGCCGATGCTTGGTTGAAGAGTGTCTTTCCCGTGAGACCCAAGGTTGCTTTGGTCGCACTGGGATCCCACGGTCGCCGGGAGCTATGCCCCTATTCGGACTTGGATCTGATGTTCGTCCATCGTGGCCTCAGGAGAGTCGATGACGTTGCGTCGGAGATCTGGTATCCGATATGGGATACCGGTTTCGGACTCGACCATAGCGTCAAGACCATAAAGGAGGCCCTCGATGTGGCGAGGGGGGACATCAGGGCCATGCTCGGTCTAGTGGACCTTCGCTTTATCTGTGGCGATCAGGAACTGGCCAATGAACTGGCTTCCCGAAGCATGGGCCTATGGCAGCGTGAGCACCCCAAGTATTTAAGGAATATTGCAAATTCGATGCGGGCTCGGCACGAGTCGTCAGGGGATATGGCTTTTCTTTTAGAGCCCGATCTGAAAGAGGCTCGGGGTGGTCTTAGGGATTTTGCGATCTACTCGGCGTTGATGAAGGCCAAGCGACCATTTTCGGACGACCTTGACAGACACCTTCTCGAAGGAAACGAGCTAATGCTGGCCGCCAGGGTCGAACTTCACCGCCGTAGCCGAAAGGGCGAGGACCGGTTGTTGCTTCAGGAGCAGGACCAGGTCGCAGCGGCGATAGGACTAACTGACGCCGACGACCTAATGGGAAAGATTTCAGAGGCTGCTCGATCGATCTCCTATGCAGTAAATAGGCTGGCCCGACTCGATTCGAGTGCCGACGCCAAGGCCCTCTCTGGGGCGCTCAAGACCAACCCGGCGGTTAAATACCGATCTGTTCAGGGTGAACTGGAGATCGATCTACCCCAGGGCGTGGCCCTTGGGGTGGTCCAGATCCTAGAGATAGCCTCGGTATCTGCTCATGGCCAGATACCGATACAGATACCCTCGCTGATAGGCATGAGGGCATCGCTCGACTACAACGGGGATAAATGGCCCGCTGGGGCTTTGAGCCAGCTGATCTCGCTACTTGGCACCGCCAGGTCCGCCATCGAGGCCATCGAGTCGTTGGAGTTCGTTCGGTTATTCACGGCACTCCTGCCAGAGTGGGATTTAGTTCGGTCAAAGCCTCAGCGCAACGCCTATCATCGCTTTACCGTTGATAGGCACCTTTTAGAGGCCGCTGCGAATGCCGCCCTCTTTCGACGTGAAGTCCATAGGCCAGACCTCCTATTGCTCGGCGCACTTTTCCATGACATTGGAAAGGGAGTAGCCAATAAGGATCACGCCGAGGCCGGGGTGGAATTGATGGATTCCATAGCCGTGAGGATAGGGCTCCACAACCACGACGTGAACGTCATCAAGAAGCTCATCGAACACCACCTGCTGCTAGCGGATATGGCGATGAAGAGGGATGTCACCGATCCGGTGACTATTGAAAAGGTCGCTGATGCCCTGGGTGATCTCGATACTTTAGAACTCTTAGAGAAACTAACGGAGGCCGACTCACTGGCTACGGGTTCAGCCGCTTGGAGCCACTGGAAGAAGTCGTTAATTTCCGATTTGGTCGCTGGGGTAAGGGCGAAGATGCTTGGGGGAGTCCCGATTGTAGCCAACGGCAAATACAGCATTGAGCTTCTCGATGAGTTGGCCGACTCGTGCGGCGAGGACTGTGCAATTAGTGTTCATCCGGACGGTCTTTTTGTCGCAGCACCAGATAGGCCCGGCCTTTTTTCGGCGGTGACCGGAGCTCTAGCGCTCGTCGGTTTCTCCGTGGTTGGCGCCGAGGTTTTTGCCCATAGCGGGGTGGCCATAGAGGTTTTTCAGACCATGAGCGAATGGGAAAGCGAATCTAACTGGGAGAAGTTCAAAAAAGAGTTACCCAAGGCCCTTGCTAAGCCTGAGGACGTCGAAAAGAAGTTGCTGGAGAAACGGAAGCACTACCGCAAAAAACAGCTCATCGCCGAAGGACTGCAACTAGATCCCAGGGTTATCATCGATCGGGAGGCTTCGGCGACCGCTACCGTGGTCGAGGTTTGGGGCCCGGATCGAATTGGTCTCTTGCACGAGCTGACCAGGGCAATCGCAGTGTCGGGCCTTAATATTACTAGGGCGAAGGTTATGACTCTAGGGGATGACGTGATAGACACTTTCTATCTGGTCGGTGACGACGGTAATCCGATTGAAGCGGGCGAAACTATCGCTGAACTGCGTCAAAGACTTATGGAAATCGTCTTAAATCCGCCGCCCCAGAGCAATCTTTAGTGATCATTTATGTGATTTTTGTCCTTTTTAAAATTCATTTTTGCTTGCAGCAGTGACCCCCTGATGGTTCGCCCGTTCGGATTCTCATGTCACCCGGCTTTCTAGGCCAGACCTTTGATCAATCAAGGGCCCACCCGGATACATTGTGGTCTGCCCTCGGGGGTTTAGTAGGGAATATCCACAGGAATGGCCCTCTGACCTTGCGAGCAGGCACCAACGATAGCCCTTCATGAGTGAATCGATCCGATGATAAGGGAGGGTCCGAAATTGACCAAAGCAATCTTGGTGTGTGGATGACCCGAGGAGGTCAGCTTTATCTTTCGACTTCATCGGTTTGTCGATTTGTCACACGACATTTTTTGATGGCCGTTTCTTGGACTACTAGCGATATCTAGCGGTCCATAGAACCTCGTCCCCGCACCTCTCGGATGGCTGGTAGTCCAGGGGTGTTTCTGCCACGGACAGATGCCGAAGGCATCGGGTCACCGCATGATTAGGGCCGGGCGAGGTTTCGCCGAGACTGACGACTGAGTCGGTGCTAGCTTTCCGATCAACTTTTCGGATACTTCACCTTTAGTTCGCAACAATTCTGATTCTCGTTGGAGGGGTCTGCAATCTTTGGGTTAGTCATCGTAACTAGTCGAATGAGTCGCCGATTGCCACGGGTTAAGAGAAGAGGTGCCCTCCTCCTATTCGCCGGCCACAACGGCGTCAAGGGGAAGGGCACCTCTTTTTGGTGCTTGTGAGGAGAAATTACTCCAAGGGTACCCGTTTTACTCCTGGGTCGACCTTGGTTTGGGTCGGTTCACGATCACCGGCGTACTCAGCGTAGGTGACGAGCCTCCTTGCAGATTCAGACGGCTCGACCTGTTCTGAGTGAATCTCAAGGTCACCGATTTCGAGAACGTCATCTGGCATCCTGAGAGGAATCACCAAGCCAATCAGCTTGAGCAGCAGGAAGGTTACCGTAGCGTCCCAGACGATGACAGTCAATGCCGCAAAGAGCTGGATCATCACCTGCCAGGGGTGGCCGTAGAAGAGACCAGCGACCGACACGTTTGAAGTCTTTCCAAGACCCAAGTAGACGATCATCTTCGGATCGGCGAACAGGCCGACCATCAATCCACCCATCAGACCGGCTACTCCGTGGGTGTGAAATACGCCTAAAGCATCATCGACCTTGGCGAAGATCCACTTGGTGGAGAGCTTGTTGAATGAGAACCAGACCACGAACGAAGCGACGATCCCCATGATTAGGGCTCCCCACCCGTTTACGTAACCAGCCGCAGGGGTGATGGTCACCAGGCCGACGATCATTCCATTGACCGCTCCCAAGAAGGTGGGCTTTTTGGTGTGCATGCTCATATCCATGAACAACCAAGTCAACAGGGACGCCGCAGTAGCCAGGTTGGTGTTGAGGACCGCCGCCGATGCGTCGGCACTTGCGAAGTAGGGGTCTCCACCATTGAACCCGTTCCAACCCATCCAGAGAATCCCTGCCCCTACCGCCACCAGGAGCAAGTTGTTGGGGGCCATATTTTCTCGGTCTCGTTTGAGTCGTGGACCTACTACCGCTGCTGCCACGAAGCCAGACACGCCGGCCGCAAGGTGAATTACGTATCCACCGGAATAGTCGACTGCACCCTTAGCAGCCCAGTAACCGCCACCCCAAATGAGCATGGCGTTTACGGAGTAGACGAAGGTGGTCCATAGTGGCACGAAGACTATCCATGCCCTGAAGTTCATCCTCCCGAGGACGGAGCCTAGGAATAACAGTGGGGTTATGCCAGCGAAAACAAACTGAAAGTAGACTAGCGACGACTGCGGAAAACGAAATTTAGGCATTAACCCTATTCCACTGAGTAGCGGAATATTGGCTTGCGACTGTTCGCCCACATGGCCTAGCACGGAGTGAGGTGAGCCGACTAGGCCACCCAGAATGCCGGGTCCCAAGTGTATCGGGGTTCCAAAACCCATGTTGAACGCCCACAGGACCCATACAATCAGAACCGAACTGAACGCAGTAAAAGCCATCAGCATGGTGTTGACAGCCCACTTCTTCTGGACGATTCCTCCGTAGAGCACCGCCAGCCCGGGGACGCTCATCAGCCCAACTAGGGTCGCCGCCGTCAACTGCCACGCGTTATCGCCAGCGTGAAGCCAGGACGGATACGGTACCAATGTTGCCTCCTTTACGATCCTCGGATGATTTACACCCTCGGTGCAATCGAGGCTAAATAGCTTCTGTTTCCGATCTTTGACGCAAATGTTACGAGCAGAATAACTGCCACTTGGAGGGGCAGTTATTTTTGCAAACTTGTATTTGCAAAAGAGGCATTTTGATCAAATAATGAAACTAATTGGACCGATGGTCCGCCTGGAGCCTCACAAAGCGGCTAACTACAGATCGTTTCCTGCGTAGGAGAGATTGAAGCTCTTATTGACGAGTGGAAAGTCAGCGACAATAGAGCCTTCTAAGGCAACGGCCAAGGCTGGCCAATTCATGAACGAGGGATCGACGATCTTGGCCCTCAGGATTCGGTGGTCTTTGACGATGACGCTATGGACGATTCGTCCTCGCCACCCCTGTAGAGCAGAAACGCCGATTTTCTCATCACGTGGGTCGGGCAGAGGGATGCTGGTCTGCGAGCGTTGCCTTATGGCAATGCGTGTTGAAATATTACGGACTATCTCAAGGGCCTGTTTTGCCCCCTCGATGCGCAGGTTCAGCCTTGCTAGGACGTCGCCGTCTGGCGCAACTCCGTGGGCAGGTCTGGCCCATGTAGGGTACTGGCAGTCGCGAAGATCGTCCTTGATTCCGCTGGCCATGGCGACGTAGCCGGTACATCCCATCCTCAAGGCATCTCGGTTCGATAGGTATCCCGCTCCGACGAACCTATCCATCGCCACCGAGGACGAAAAGAGAATCTCTACCAGTTCCTCTAGGTCTGCTTCAATTTGACCCAGTTTGGCTGGATCCGGCAAAGATTTGAACGCAGTTTCTGAGACCTTGGTCGTTCCCCTTAGCAATCTGGTGCCGGTTGATTCCTTGTTGATTCTTAATAGAGCCTCTTTGATGTTCAGTGCATGGGCGTTTATGATCCCAAGTCCAACGTCATTAGCAATGGCTCCAACATCGTTTACGTGGTTGTATGCGGCCTCAAGCTCGACTAGGCAGATTCGCAGTTCTTCTATTTCTGGGTCGACCACTACTCCGAGAGCGTCCTCGATCGCCCTAGTCAAGGCGATGGAATGTCCGGCGGAGGTGTCTCCGGAAACCTTCTCAGCGAGGGTGATCGCCTCATTGAGGCCTTGATTCTCCATCAGCTTCTCTATCCCCCGATGGACAAACCATAGCCTCGCCTTCATTTTGAGGATAGATTCGCCAACGGCAGAGAATCTAAAGTGACCTGGCTCAATCATCCCCGCGTGAATCGGACCGACTGGTATTTCGTAGACTGAGTCTCCTTTTACCTCGACGAATGGATAGCCGCCGCTCTTTGGCGGAAACTCGGCCTTCTTAGGTGCGTCTTTTCGAAGCGGGTAGTACTCCTCGGGCCAGTGGGCATGCTTGACTAGTCTCATGGGCTGAGGGTGGCCGATGAGTTCGACGCCAAATAGGTCCGCCATTTCCCGCTCGAAGCGGCCGGCCGAGAAGTCTAGGGCCCCCAGTGAAGCCAATTTAGGTTTGTACCGGTCAATTGCGGTCATGGTGCGAGTAATGCGGCCACTACCAGGGTTTATGGTCAGGTAAATTATCCTGAGAAGGCCGTTTTCCACATCGTCGGTGGCGAAGATTGAAGCCAGGCGATCTCCGTCTTCGAGGGACCTCTTTACGCTAAGATAGACCTCCGTTTGAGATAGTAACGGGGTAGCGTTCATCTGGTGCTCCTCATCTGATCCCGACTATTGAGTGGGCGGCCCGAACAAGGAGGCCGTTTGTCGGTGACGCCAAGATGCCTAGCAAGATCGATGCCAAAAAGGCTGTACCGGCAATTGGGAGAAAACCCCTATTCAAGGCTATTGATGAATTGGAATCTCCCAACCCGAGGGTCATTTTTAGGACCGACCGAGCCAAAGCGATCGAACTTATCAGGATGAACGCAATAGCTCCGGCCGAAACAAGCACAAAGTGCGCTCCAGAAGCCGAGGTGATGATGGCCGTCTCGGACCAAAATAGACCGAACGGCGGGAGTCCTATTAAAATGCATAACGCCACGATAAGGCCAAACCCGACAGACGGAGAGTTTTTAAGTAGTCCCTTGACCTTTGAAATTTCCGTACTATGAAATCCCGACTCTACCCTGCCGACCGAGATGAAAGCGAGACTCTTGCCTAGGCCGTGCACTATCACGTGGAGGAGCAGCGCTGCGATGGCTAGCTCGGTGCCAAATGATGCTGCAACGGCCACAAAACCGATCTGTTCTATCGAAGACTGTGCCAGCATCCTTTTATAGTCCTTCTGGTTGACGAGCAACAAGGATGCGACCGCCATCGAGGCGAGCCCCATGACTGCTAGGTAGGTATGAGCATAAGAACTTCCTAGCACAAGGTTGGAGATCGATACCACTCGCAAAATGACCGAGAAGGCGACGGAGATTAGCACCCCGGACATTAGAGCCGAGATCGGAGCGGGGGCTTGGGAGTGGGCGTCAGGAAGCCAGCTGTGGAAGGGTACGAGGCCGGCCTTTGCACCAAAACCCAGGATCATCAGCCCGACCCCAAGCCTCATGGCGGAATGGTCTAACAAGCGAAAGTGGGTCGTTAGGACATTGATCTGCAGCGCTTGAGAACCACTGAGTCCGCCATGGACGGCCGCAAAATAGACAATGCTGACACCCAAAAGGGCAATAGCGATGCCGAATGAGCAGATCATGGCGTATTTCCAGGCGGCCTCGAGGGAAAGGGGGGTCCTTTTGAATCCGACGAGGAAAGTGGTAGCTATTGTGGTCGTTTCGATTGCTACCCAAGTAATACCTAGGTTGTTGGAGAGAACGGCCAAGACCATCGCGAAGCTAAAAATATTGAATAGTGCCCAGTAGTTGCGTCGGTTGGGCGGTGGGCCCTGCGGGTTCCGGGAAAACTCGTGATTCAGTATCAGGCTGTCTAAGAAGCTGATACTTGCCCATCCGGCGAGGGTAGATACCGACCCGATCACTAAAAGCATTATCTGAGCGAGCCGGTCAAGCCTGAAAAGTCCGTCGATGACAACTCGGCTCGGGTCGACTACCGAAGTCATCGCGACTATTGATATCGCCAGCAGTACCAGGCTCGTTGCGATGGATACCGCCTCGGAGACCTTCGCTTTTTTGAAAGTAAAGCTAATGAGACCCGCGACTATTGGAAGTAGAAGTGCCGTAGACACCAGTAGCTGGTTCATCGATCGCCTAATTCAGAGAGTTCGTCGACGTCCGTTGTGCCAAATTTAACTATCATCCTACTGGTTAGTGCCCCCATGATTAGGATCGCAAATAGCAGGTCGAGACTGCCTCCGAGCTCTAGTAGCAGTGGAACGCCAAGGGTTGCCAAGAAACCAAAAGCGGCTATCCCGTTGTCAAGAACCAAGAACCCCACTATCTGACCTACCGCCATCCTTTTGAAGATTAGGATTTGCACCCCAATGAGGACTAGGGCGAGACCGATAGACGATGCCTTGGTGGTACTCGACGAGTCCAGGTGGCTCAATGGGATGGTACCTAAGTAGGCGACGATCGTAGACGCCCCCGAAATGAGCAGGGAGGTTGTAGTAGATATCCGAGAGTGGGATCTGTCTTTCTCGGCCGGTATACGCTTGGCTGCCGATTTTACGAGGCCAGGTAGCACCAGGCCTCGGACACTAAGGACTAGAAAACCGGCGATCCAGAGATCTAAAGAGTTGTGTTTGAGAGCCATAAGAAACGGGAGGGCCGAAAGCGCAATTCCTTGCAGCCTAAGGAGGCCACCCTGTTTTGCTAGGTCGTTATAGCTGGCGATGAATACGCCGCTTAACAAAAGAGCCGCACTTGCTAGGTCGATCAGCGAGGAGTTTGTCATCTGTCTCTACCTTGTGGCCGTGAAGAAGTAGGAAGTAACCACGGACAGCAGTGCCAAGATAAAGGAGCTTGCGAGTAATTCGGGGACTCGAAAGAGCCTAAGCTTTGCCATAAACAGCTCGGCGAAAGAGAGGATTGAACCGAGTACGAGTACCTTCACCAGGAAAATCAAGCAAGAAGCCAGCAGGAGAATTGGACTTTGACCTGTACTAAATAGACCAATAGGGAAGAACAGGTTGGCAACTAAGCCCAAGAGAATCGTCAGCCGTAAAGACGACGCCCATTCGATTACTCCTAGGCGAGGACCGCTGTATTCCAAGAGCATCGCCTCGTGAATCATTGTCAGCTCAAGGTGGGTGGAGGGATTATCTACTGGGAATCTTTTCGCCTCCGCCAGGACGACAACTATGAAAGCGGCGAGGGCCAGCAGCGAGCCCGGGGCGAAAATAAGGTTTGGATTACTGATAGATTTCGCCGCTATGGCACCCAAGTTGCTCGAGCGGGCTGGGATCGAAAGGGCGAATATGGCGACCAGAATTGTCGGCTCGACTAATGACGATACCGTTAATTCCCTTGAAGCCCCCATTCCTCCGAAAGATGTCCCGGTGTCAAGACCCGCCAATGCCACTGCGATATTGCCTAGAAAAAGGAGACCTACGACGCTAAGCAAGTCCGAGGATGAGCTGAAGGAGTTTTCGGTGGCCAAAAAGGGTCCGGCCATGGCTATCACTGCGGTGGATGAAGCGAGCACGTAGGGTGCAAGTGTGAAGAATACGCTTTTGGTAGATGGCTCCAGGGTCTCTTTTTGAAAGAGCTTCCTGAGTTCCCTGTAGGGCTGCATCACTCCCGCCCCTTGGCGACCCTCGAGCTTTGCACCAATTTGTCTGGCTAGTCCGGATACGAGCGGCGCTACTGCACCGAGTACCAGTAGCTGCAGCGCTGGGAGACTACCGTATATAAATCCTCGGGTCACCTAGCCACCACCAGGACGATGATGAAACCTATGGCACCGTATATCAAGTAGTTGCGGATCTTCCCTGAGTGACCCTTTTGCACCAGACGAGAGAGAGTAACCATCGCCCGGGCCACCACCGGGAAAAATTTGGTTTCAAAGATATCCGAGTTAGTTCTCTCATAACTCGCACTTTGCAGAATGAGCATGTCGGAGTCTGCGTGTTCGGTCCCGAGCGACTCTTGGGTAGCGACTACCAAATTGAAGATTCTCTCCAATGGCTGAGCGAAGGAGACCGCATTGTACTGCATCTTTGCAGAGGGCTGGTTGCTTCCACAGGCCCAGAGGGGTACGTCTAGCTGTCGGGTGTTTTTTCGTATTCTCCACTCGGTGATCGAAGCGAACAGGATTACGCCGATGACAACACTCAGTCCAAGGTTGAGCGGAGATATTGAACCCTCCACCCCGCGCAGAGTGATATGGTCGAGGATTGAGACCGACCCCTTCGCCCTTACCCCGAGTGTCGCCTGGACTGCGGATTTGATAATTCCGGATAAAAAAGCGGGGTTAAAGCTGAATACAACGCAAAGTAAAGATGCGATGGAGATGGTGGTAGCTTCCCACGCTGTCGTCTTGGTACTTTGTGCCGCACCTTGACTCCTCGGCCTTGAGAGCATTCCAACCCCGAAGGCCTTCGTCATGGCGGCCACCGCTAGGCCAAAAGTTAATGCGAGCATGCCAACTGCGCTCGGCATAAGGACATTTAGAATGGTCGATCGAGTGGGAAGCGTATGAATTAGCGATTGGAGCAGTAGCCATTCCCCGACAAATCCTGCTCCCAATGGCAGCCCGGTCGCACCCAATGCGGCTATTGAAAAACCTAAGGCAGCGACGGGATTTCGGTGGATTATACCTCCCAAATTGTCGAGGCTACGGGTGCCCGCCGAGCTGATGACCGAGCCCGCCGAGATGAAACCTAGAGACTTGAAGAGGCTATGCCCTATTAGCTGTAGTGTTGCTCCAGCCAAGGCAACCTGGGCGATATCGGGATTGTGTGCGGAATTGAGGACTTCGAAGGTTCCCAAAGCGCAGATTACTATTCCCATGTTTTCGCCCGTTGACCAGGCTAAAAGCCTCTTGATATCGGATGAAACTAAGGAATGAAGGGCACTGTAGACGGCCGTTGTTGCGCCGATAGTTACGATCAGTACCCCCCACCAGATCGGCGCAGCACCTAGCTGCTTTATATCGACTCGGATGATTCCATATATGCCTAGATTGACCATCGCTGCGCTCATCAGCGCCGAGACCGGGGTAGGTGCTTCGGGGTGTGCTTTTGGAAGCCAGCTATGGAGGGGAAGTTGTCCAGCTTTGGATGCGAATCCGAAGAGGCTGAATACGAAGACTAGGTCTTTGGCTATCGGCGAAATTGTCCTTCCCGTGACTGAGTTCCCAATCAGAATCCCGCCGGCGCTGTGAGCACTGAGAAAGGCAAGTGATCCCAGGATCATTGCGAAGCCGACCTGGGACATGAATATGTACCACATTCCGGCCTTGAATGCCTCTGCTTTGGTGTGATTTGCAAGGACGAGAACGGCCGAAATAAGTGCCATGGCTTCCCAGAAGAAAAGAAAGTCATAATAAGTAGAAGCAATTGGTACTAACAACATAGCTAGCACAAAAAGTGGGATAAAGCTGGCTGTGGTTCTTGATGACTTCGAATGACAGAGGTAGGGATATACATAGATTCCAGCAGTTATTGCGACTATCGAAGTTATGAGGTCGAATAGCCCCGATAGGCCGTCCGACGATAAGTGGAGTCCTGCTAAGGGCAGTATCGAAGTCGAAGATAGAACGATTTTGGTTCCGAAGATCATTCGCAAGCTGAGCGCAATTCCAATGACACCAATTGTGACGGTAAAGAGGCTTGATATCAGGTACCAGAGCTGATCTCCGCTGCTCCTCTCGACCTCTTCGGCTGCTAGGCCCGATGAGAAGGGTTCGCTCATCTAGCCGATATCCGTCTTATTGCTCTGATGATGTCCGACGGTTCTGGCGGGCATCCGGGAATCTTTAGTGTGATATCGAAGTAGTCTCCGCAGCTTCCAGCGTGAGCGTAGCTTTCGCTGAATGAACCTCCATCGCATGCGCAGTCCCCGACGGCAATCACTACCTTTGGCGACGGCACTGCCCTATAGGCGTCTATGAGCGGACCTTTCATGTTCATCGCCACGATCCCGGTGACCAGCAACCCGTCGGCGTGTCGAGGCGAAGCGGTGAGGCTTACCCCAAATCTTTCCAGATCGTAAATGGGAGAGAAGCACATGGATAGTTCGACTTCGCAGCCGTTGCAAGAACCGCAGTCGACGTGTCTCAACTTTATTGAACCGGTGGACAGAGCGTTCACGGTTGAAATGGCTTTTTCTGGCAGATCCAATTCCTCGGTAACTTTGCCGAGGCGGATAATCCGCCGCAATAACTGCTGCATCACGGCCTTATTGACCAACGATCATTAAAAGACCTATCCGGGAATTTTTGACTTTGGGACGACATCGACAGTTAAAGCTCTCCGGGGTAGGGGAGGGGGGCCGAAGCCTGTAGGTCAACGAGTAGGCCAGCCCTTTCAGCCAAGACGTCGATAAGAACCCTTCGTGCTACTGCTAGTACATCTATCAATTCAGGGAAGGCGAGTGAATAGTAGATCGAAGTCCCCTCGCGCTGGGTCTGCACGAGGCCCGCCCTTTTCAATATTGCTAGCTGCTGTGATAGATGAGGCGGGTGAATCCCGACGTGAGGAAGAAGTTCGGACACCGACTTCTGCCCGGAACTCAATAGTTCAAGTACGCGGATCCTAGAAGGATGTCCCAACGCCTTGAAAAATTCTGCCTTTACTTCGTAAAGGGGAGTTGGATGGTTCAAGTCCGGCCTTCTCATCTCAACCCTCTTCCTGTGAGTGTCCTGAGAAAATGTCAATTGCTCAAATATAGCAGATGCGTCATTGCATTAATGCATTAATGCGAATGTGCGTAATAACGCAGTAATCGATGCTAAATTTGCCTAGGGGGATGCCATGGCGGGATCATTTTGATAATAGTGCTGGTAGCCGGGCAGTTATTTTTATCGGAGTTGGCGAGTTTTGTCGCATTCCATCGCCAACAAGAGAGGCAGGCGCACTGCTTGGTTCGAAAACGATTTTGCCAGGGTTCGATTTTTGCGGTCGTTCCATCACCATTTTGGGAAAGCAAGATGAAAAGATATTAGTAAAGGGTCGAAAGTCCCTACTAATACCCCAATTCTGCCCTTGGTTCTGAGGCTTCATTGCCCTTACAAATTTATCAACGTGACTTGGGTCTCTTTGAATCAGGCAGGGAGCGGGACCGGGTTGTGTTGGGGACAGTACTGTATGGAGGGTCAAGTGACACTTAAGCAAGGAAGTTCACCAAGCCAAGGTGGCAAGGTGGAATCGGATCAGCCGATTGGGCTGAGAAATGATCCGATATCGGTGGCGGTTAATCTCCGCCCTTATCAAGGCGAGAAAGCCAAAGAGCATTTCAAGACCACCGATCCGGGAGTTGACGTAACTCGTCTTCCACTGATCGGTAAGTTTCTCGCCAGAGCTATGAAGGATAGGAAGTTCCAGTTCCTTCTAATAGTTCCTAACCAGATTATATTCTGGATCGTTATCGCAGTCGGAATCTTTGGTATTGCCGATCCTGGACGTAACTTCGGTCCAGCTATCACCTGGTACCTATGGTTCTGCCTCGTCTTCGTGATGATGGTTGTCGTCGGTAGGGCGTGGTGCTCGATGTGTCCTTTCGGTGGATTCGGAGAATGGATCCAAAGAAAGACCTTCTTCAAGAGGACCCAGAAGGCCCTTGGCCTTGGGCGGAAGGTTCCTGAGTCTTGGGCTGGATACGGACTGGTTATCTCGGTGGCTACGTTCATCCTTTTGACCTTCATAGAGGAGTATTTCAACATCGCAGGGCCGGGCGCCCCGATCGCCACCTCATTTATGGTTATTGGGATCGTTACCACGGCGTTGCTCTCCTTCTTGGTCTTTGAACGCCGAAGCTTCTGCCGCTACATCTGTCCGCTGTCCTCGTTGATAGGCTCAGTCGGCTCGATGGGTATGGTCGCTGGATTCAGGACCCGTGACCGCGAAGTCTGCATGTCGTGCCAGACCAAGGACTGCATGCGTGGATCTGAAGATGGTTTTGGCTGCCCATGGTATACATGGCCAGGTAGTGCGGACTCGAATGCGCTTTGCGGACTCTGCTCTGAGTGCTACAAGTCTTGCCCATCTGACAACATCGGACTTTATGTTCAAGCCCCTCTGACGTCGGTTATCCAACCCGTCAAGCGCAGGCTTGATATCGGAATTGCAGTTGCCGCCCTCTTCGGCCTGGTCTTCTACCAGCAGTACAACGCACTTGGATGGTACGGTACCATCGACAACAAGCTCAACTCGATTCTGCATTGGCCACACTATCCGGATCCAGTGGCCTACCTGGGTGGCATCGGCCTCGGCGCCCTTGCGGTGTGGGGACTTACGATGCTGGTTAGAGCTATTGGCAAGCCATTAGCAGGCTCTTCGTCTAAGTCGAGCTGGTTCACCACGATCGCCTATGCACTTATCCCGATCACCGGTGCCGACTACTTCTCACGTCAGCTTCCTAAGTTCTTCAAGCACGTGGCCAGGGTCGGATCAGCGATCGTAAACCCGATTGGCATACATCCAGGAATCTACAACACGAGGCTCCTGACCAATCCTTCGATCGTCTCCGTCCAGCTTGCGGTTATGGGTCTCGGCACTGCCGCTAGCCTTTACGCCGCATACCGGATTTCGCTAAGAGATCTTGGGCCACAGTCGAGCCGTCCGAAGGCCGTCGTAACAGCGACTCTCATAATGGTCTTTGCCATAAGCGTGCTTGCGACCATTGTCTATATGCCGATGCACGCAGCGTCGTAAGCAGCTCCGAACTAGGCAAGCAAGTTTCTGATAAGACAAGATTTGGAGTATTGAAATGACAGTCATAGGAGAGCGCTCAAGCTCACAAAGTAATAAGCAGGTGCTGGATAGGCCGGTAGTGCACGTCTTGCACGACCGTTGTGCCGGGTGCCAAGAATGTATAGTTCGTTGCCCAACCGAGGCATTGTCCCTAGACCCAGACAACTGGATCGCCAAGGCCAATCAGGACCTGTGTGTCGGATGTAGGCAGTGCCAGAGGACCTGTCCATTTAGCGCTATAGTCATCGAGGGGCCGATGATGACTACCCAAGGATTGGTTCCATCAGACCTGTTCCCTGAGGATCTGCTCGATTCGTCGCACGAAGTCCGTCAGGGCTTTGCTTCCTTGGAAGAGGCGCAGATTGAGGCCGCAAGGTGCATAGCCTGCCCAGATCCAACGTGTGTTAGGGGCTGCCCGACGCACAACAATATCCCTGAGTTCATCAAGGCCATCGTTGACGGAGACCTCCAACATGGCCGGGAGATACTCTCACTAACAAGCTGTATGCCGGGAGCCTGTTCTAGGGTTTGCGATTGGCAGACTCAATGCGAAGGTTCTTGTACCTGGTCACTAGCTGGTGGTCGAGGCGTGGCCGTAGGGCGTTTGGAGCGTTTTATCGCCGACAATACCGAGGCTATCCCACTGGTCCCAGCTGCTGACGCCGGGGTTTCGGTCGCAGTAGTTGGAGCGGGTCCGGCCGGACTTGGTGCAGCTTACGAACTCGTAAGGTCCGGTGCCAAGGTGACGGTCTTCGAAGCTGATGCCGAAGCTGGTGGCGTAATGCGCTGGGGTATTCCGGCGTATGTTCTGCCTAACTCGGCTTGGCATCCGACTGTCGATGCCCTGAGTGCTGCCGGTGTCGACTTCCGTTACTCGACTAAAATTGAAACCGAGACTTGGCGTTCGTTGTATGCGGACTTCGATGGTGTAGTGGTATCCGCTGGCGCAACCGCCCCTATAGTTCCCAGAATTGGTGGTGTGGAGCTCGAAGGTGTCATCGACGCCAGCCACTTCTTGGATCGGGGCAAGGCCCAACTCCTTGGGACCCCTCACGGTATCGAACTTGCAGGCAAGAAGGTTCTCGTTCTTGGTGCCGGTAATACGGCCATGGACGTGGCTAGGACGGTGCTTCGCCTTGGCGGAACGTCGATCTGTATCGACTGGATGGACGAGAGATTCTCGAGGGCTAGGAAAGACGAAATCGCTGAAGCACGCCATGAAGGTGTCCAAGTCGACTTCTGCAGGACAGTTACCCAACTAGTGGGTGACGAAAATGCAAAGGTTCATTCGGCAGTTATTTGTGAGACCAGCCAGTCTGACGCTCTATCGATTCCGAAGCTGGATGAAGCTAAGACCTACTCTGTCGACGTCGATATGGTGGTTCTAGCGATGGGTTACCGGATCGATCCGGGCTGGACAAAGGTATCTGGCGATATCAAGTTTGGATCGCTTCCGACCTTTACTGGCGTTCCTGATCGCCGTTGGCTAGCCAGCGGTGTCTATGCGGGTAGCCCGAAGCTGGCGCAGCTAGCCTCGGACCGTGAGAGGGTTAGGCTCGACTCTGCCTTCCAGGTGGCGGATCGTGTCTGGTCTATTGGTGACGCGAGGATCGGACCTTCTACGGTAGTTACCGCTATGGCACAGGGTATGAGCGCAGCTCGAGGCGTTATTGCGCAGCTCGGCAACAAGGCGCCTGTAGCACCGGAGAATCCGGCGTATATCGAGGCTCCCGCGATGCAGAGCGCAGTATTGGTCTATGAATCTAACGGTGGAAACACCAAGGCCGCTGCTGAAGCTATCGCCGTTGAACTTAGGCGTCATGGGTATTCAACCCAGGTTCTGTCGACGAAGATGGCACGTTCGGGCGACATTATGGCAGCGGATCTGGTGGTCTTTGGCGCATGGGTCGAGGGGCTTGTAGTCGCCAAAGTGCATCCGGCGAAGAACGCAATGAGGTTCATTGAGTCACTTCCGCCTCTGCACGGTAAGACCGTTGCTAGTTTTGTCACCTTTGCTGTTAGCTATCGTGGGGCAAAAGACGAGCTCGCCTTGGCTTTTGTCAATAAGGGTGCGTCGATAGTCGCTTCCGCCGGAATCTCTTCCAAAGATATTTTGGAAGGTTCAAAGGCCTTTGCGAGGACCGTTGCCCGCTCGTTAGTTACTGCGTAACAGTAGATCTAAATATCTCCAACACGTCCCAGATCGGCGGGTTTAGGCTTTCGAGGCTAAGCCCGCCGATCCTTTGCGTTTCATCCAATGGCGGACAGGGGCGAGTGTGACGCTTCCTGGACAACTCAAGCATCAGCTAGTCGAAGCCGAGCTTTACAGGGTCAATGCGGTCTTTGTGTGCCTTGTTGCTTCGACACTGATGCACTTCTGTCGCCTTAAGTGACGGCGATAGTTTTTAGCTATTCAAGCTTTTTTATAAATGTGCTCGGCTTGTGGGAAAGAGGCGCATCATTCATCTTTGGGCCTCTGCAAGACAAGTACCTTGGCAGCTGAGAATCATGATGTTCGAGCCAAGAGGTGTCAAGCACAGGCAGATTGACCATTCTCTGCATAGCTCGACTCGCTTTCGGAGCGAGGCTTATCGATGCGAAGGCTCTTTGGTTGTCTGACCCATTGCTCATTTGCTGTGACTCATTAGCAAAGTGGCCGCGGAGTAGCGCAACAATATTTGCATTGCGCAGTTTGAAGTCGACTTTCAGTGGTTCGCAGTAGTCATTGCGAAGTGCCGAAAGACTCCGTCATACAGAGCATGGAGCGATTCGGTTCCAGGTTTCGAATAGCTGCCGTCGCTATCGGAGGTAGCCTTCAAATTTTTGTGTGCTATAAGGATTGTGGCATACCTATAAGACCCGGACATGGGTAGTCTTTTGGAAATCTACTAGTCTGCTAGGCCACAGTGATATTTTTCGGTAGCATCATCGGCGAAGGCCGCTGCACTCGTCCTAGGATCTCAAGGCCGACCAAACTCAACCTAAAAACCATTGTCACGCTGCACTCGTCCTAGGATCTCAAGGCCGACCAAACTCAACCTAAAAACCATTGTCACGCTGGACACGCCCTAGGATCCCAAGGCCGACCAAACTCAACCTAAAAACCATTGTCACGCTGGACACGCCCTAGGATCCCAAGGCTTAAGTGGATTTTTGGCAGTCGTAGAGGCTACGGTAATCGGGATTGTCGTAGCCGTGGATGTTGCCTGCGTGGTTGCCGCTGACGCTGACGTTGTCGAAGGAGACTGGCCGGAGGCGGTCGAAGTTGAAGAGTTATAGACCGTAAGCTGGCTTCCCGTTATTATCTCGACCTTTGCTCCAGAGATCGTCGGCGCCTGTCCCATGATGATCGATCCTGACATGGTTGATTTCAAAGCGAGTGCTTCGGACAGGAAGCCCGGGGCATATCGAATGATCGTTTCGGATGGAGTAGAAAGCACAGGAGTATTTCCCACTTCGGCGATCTGGTATCCGTCCGCCTTGAGCGTGTTGGCGACCGTCGTCGCTTGATTGGCTATTCCGCTGCCATTTAAAACTGCCACTGGCGCCCTGTTTGTCTTGGAGGGCTGCGTCCCTTGGCCGTTCAAGAAGCTAGCAATTACTTGGCCGTCCTGAGGTTCGGTCGGGAAAACTACGTCGCCGTAGTTGGCACCCTTGTACACGTAGT
>JAJZCF010000062.1 GCA_021846265.1 Actinomycetes bacterium
TGCTGCATTTCACATTCGAGCTGCTCATTCCAGACTCCAGTATTAAGCAGATAGTGGAATTCAATCAGGTCATCGTAGCTGATTGGTGCACCCTTGTGCTGTTCGTAAATCTCCTCAGGAAGGGACCAGAAGGAGACGGTCACCCCTGTGCTAATGAGCAATTCCACTACCTGCTTGTCAGTTGGCTTTGATACCAGCAGGTTGCAAGCGGGGCACCTAAAACCATATGAAGCTTCGCCCGTAGTAGAACAGACCATCACCTTGAGCAACCTCTGAGAAAACTCGACGTCACCACAGGTAGGACAGGTCGCCCTAATTATTGGCATTGCGACTCCCTTCGCCTTGCATCATCCTAAATCCTCTTTTTTTATCGGCAGAAATCGTTATTTTCTTAGCAATTTCTCTAAACAAAGCGGTTGGATATTGGAAAAGGCCCTCACCAATAAAGATGGAACTGCGAAAGAGGGTAGTAAATGAGAGAAACCCTACCCACAATCAGCTTCTCAGAAATGGGGCCAAAAACCCTAGAATCCTTTGAGTTTCCACGATTATCACCCATTACGAAAACGTCTCCGGCAGGAACCGTCTGAGTAGTAATTCCGAAGGTCTTAGTGCCATAAGGCAGCCAGGGCTCGGCAAGTTTTTTGCCATCGATATAAACCGATCCACCAGAAGACGAAATCCGATCTCCAGGCAGGCCAATGACACGCTTCACAAGGTCTTTTATGCCAGGATCTCCGGTATCGGCTGGAGGTGTTCGAAATACGATCATGTCACCACGATTCACCTTGTGAAAGTCATAACTCAGCTTGTCTACGAGAATCCGATCCCCAATCTGAAGCGTGGGGAGCATGGAACCAGACGGAATGAAAAAAGCTTGAAATACGAAAGCTCGGACCAGCAACGCCACGACGGCAGCGACGATGACCAACACTGTCCATTCTTTGACAACCCTTAAACGTCTCGTTCTACTGGCCGTTCGATGCCTACGAGCTCCAGCGAGGTTAGCGGGCCCATCCTCTGATGGCTGATCTTTATCGGTGACAGCATTAGCTGTTCCGTCATTTACAGATGGCTCTTGAGAACCTTCTGGCCTCAGATTGCTGCCGCTTTGTTCTTCCGGCAATGAACTTTCAGGTAACTGATCCAAAACTTCTCCTACAGGCTTTCAATTAGCCTGTCTACTCTTTCATCTTCACACTTAAAGGGGTCTTTTAGCATCACTGTTCTTTGAGCCTGATCATTGAGCTTTAAATGAACCCAATCGACAGTAAAGTCGCGCCTTTTCTCCTTGGCCTGCCGTATAAATTCTCCCCGAAGCCTGGCCCGTGTCGTCTCTGGGGCAAACTCAGTCGCCTTGTCGATCGACTCATCATCGGTCATGCGCTCACAAAGACCTGCCCTTTGCAGTCGATAAAACAGACCTCGCTCTCTAGAGATATCATGGTATTGGAGATCTAAAAGAGCAACCTGAGGATGAGCAAGGGAAACTGAATGCTTTTCCCTGTAAGACTCGATCAAGTTCTGCTTAATGACCCAATCAACCTTGGTTGACAACTTGCCCGGATCGCTTTTTAGGCCTTCGACGCACTCCTTCCACATCGAAAGTGCTTTCATCTCCTCGGGCGGAAGGCCCTTCGATTCGGAGTATCGGATGGCCCTTTCGAGATATTCACTCTGAATCTCAAGAGCGCTCAATTCTCGCCCGTTTGCCAACCTCACTCTTCTTGTGCAGGTAGTGTCGTGGGAGATCTCCCTTATGGCCCTGATTGGATTTTCCAAAGTCAGATCTCTAAGCACCACCGAAGGGTCTTCGAGCATGCGCAGCATGATTGCCGCAGCACCAATTTTCAAAAAAGTGCTGTACTCACTCATGTTTGAATCGCCGACGATAACATGGAGCCTTCTAAAACGTTCGGCGTCAGCGTGCGGTTCGTCACGGGTATTGATTATCGGACGCGACCTGGTGGTCGCCGACGACACGCTCTCCCATATATGCTCAGCTCGCTGAGAGACACAGAAAATAGGTCCCCGTGCGGTAACGAGGACCTTCCCAGCTCCAGCGTAAATCTGGCGAGAAACAAAAAAGGGAATTAAAACCTCGGCAAACCTTGCAAACTCATCCCCCCTGGTAGTGAGGTAGTTTTCGTGACATCCGTAGGAGTTGCCCGCAGAGTCCGTATTGTTCTTGAAAAGATAGACCGTTCCACGAATCCCCTCCTCCCTCATTCTTGCTTCAGCAGAGTCAACCAGCGAAGACAGAATCCTCTCGCCTGCTTTGTCGTGAGTAACAAGATCAACTACCTTGTCGCACTCCGGAGTCGCGTATTCGGGGTGAGAGCCTACGTCAAGATATAGTCGGGCTCCATTTTCCAAAAATACGTTCGACGATCTACCCCACGAGACGACCTTACGGAAAAGATATCGCGCTACCTCATCTGGCGAAAGCCTTCTTTGACCGCGCAACGTACAGGTAACGCCATATTCGTTCTCTAATCCAAAGATCCTTCGATCCGGAGGCTGTACCTCGGAAATCTCACTCACCGAGTTTCCTACGCCAAAAGTTCATCGAGTTGTAGGTGCCCGAGACGCGAAAAAGCTCGCCTTCCGTTAGATTCAGAAAGAACAGCAGCCTCTAGCTCTGAAACCGGAATCTTCCTCTCGGGTCCAGCTAATGCAGCTACGCTCGCCCTCAGCGCCTCCTTCAGATTCCAATCCTTATTGAAAGTTATTGAAAATCTCTCTGATATCGTCTCCGAATCACCGCCGATAACCGAGAAGTTACTTTCATCCATGACTGTGCCATCGTAAAGAATGTGATAAAGCTCCCCGACTTGGGTCAACGGCGCCAGCTCAGCGACTAAAATCTCGACTTCCATGGGTTTCATCTCATGGGTAAAGACTTGCCCCAGATACTGCGCATAGATGTTAGCGAGGCTCCTCGCATCGACGTCATCACGCGAATACGCATACCCTTTAGTGTCTGCATGTCTAACGCCCGCAACTCTAAGTTGATCAAATTCGTTATATTTCCCAACTCCGGCGAATGCTATTCGGTCATAAATCTCCGAGATCTTATGAAGCGATCTCGACGGGTTTTCCGCACAAAGAAGCACTCCTCCCTGGTAGACAGTACCTATAAGGGCCCTGCCGCGAGCAATACCCTTGCGCGCATAGTCCGCCCTGTCCTTCATCACCTGCTCAGGGGCTACATAGAATGGCATAGTCACTGCGCAACACCCCTATCGGCCCTGTCAGCCAAGACTTGCTGCGTCAACTCGGCAATCTCCTCATCAGTAACACGCTTAAAACCCGGCTCTGAAACTGTTGCAATGACCGGATAGATGCCTCGTACCGGATCGGGTCCGCCAGTGGCAGAATCTTCTTCCGAGGCTTCCAAGAGCGCCGAGATTAGTAGCTTCACCGCCGACACAGTATCTAATTGATCCCGGTAACCCAGTTTGATTGTAGCCTTTGCGTCTCGACCGCCTGAACCGGTAGCGTGGTAGTCAACCTCTTCGTACCTGCCTCCAGTGATATCGTAGGTGAAGATTCTTCCCCTACGTCTCAGAATATCCCATCCAGCGAAAAGCGGGACAACGGCCAGTCCCTGCATGGCCATCGGGAGGTTTGCCCTGATCATCTGGGACAATTGATTCGCCTTGCCTTCCAAGGACAATACCGAACCTTCCACTTTTTCATAATGTTCAAGCTGAACTTGAAAGAGCTTGACCATTTCAATTGCGGGCCCGGCCGCTCCCGCAATTGCGACTGCCGAATGCTTGTCGGCAGCAAAAACTTTCTCAATACGTCGGTGGGCGATAAAATTACCTTCCGTTGCCCTCCGATCGCCCGCCATTATTACGCCGTCGGCGTACCTAACGGCCGCAATCGTGGTTCCATGAGGAACTGAAATTGGAGACCCAGATCGATAATTCGCTCCATCCGGACCAGAAATTAACCGGGGAAGGGCTGACTTTTCCGGTAATACTCGCGAAATTACCTCAACAAAACTCGGCCCCGGATCCTCCGTGGGCGAGAACATGGGCAGGCTCAAGGTCTCCTCATCTTCCTTTCAAATCGATTCGGCATTCAAACTAGCAAGCAGCAGCCACAGCTACTTACTCGCCACCTTTTTGCACGTAGTTTCTAACAAACTCTTCGGCGTTGTCCTCTAAAACTTCATCAATCTCGTCCAGCACGGCGTCGAGCTTCGCTTTGAGCTCTTCGCCTTCTTTATTCTTGCTCGATGCATCCTGCGGCTGCGTCTCCTCGGACTCTCGTGCCGAAGGCGTTGATCGCTTCTTCATCTCCCTTTCAGTCATAACTTGTCTCCTAGGTTCCTAGAGCGTCCAATAACTCCTGAGCGGTGTTGCATCTCTCAAGTAATGCGTCGACATGTTTTGCCGTCCCTCTAAGAGGATCCATCATCGGCACCCTCCTAAGGGGATCTCGTCCAAGGTCAAAGATTATCGAATCCCAGTTGGCAGCGGCTACATTTCTTGGAAACTTCTCAAGACACTTGCCCCTAAAGTAAGCTCGAGTTCCCCTTGGAGGGGAATGAGTAGCCACTTCGGCTTCAGCGTCGCTCCAAAGCGACTTTACCCCGAGACGATAAAACAATGACTTCTCTGGCCTGATGTCATGGTACTGGAGGTCGATGGCGGCTAGTTTGGGATCATCCCATTCCAGGCCATGTCTATCCATATATCCTAAAACTAGCTGATATTTTGCTACCCAATCGAGTCTGTCGGATAAAGACATTGGATTTGATTCCAGCGCTTGGAGGGTCTCCTCCCAACCCTGAAGGATTTCATCACCGAAGTCATCACCGCCTACAACTTCGGTTCCCCTTTGATTTGCATACTTCTGCGCAAGGCGCAAAAACTCCCACTGAAGATCAAGTGCAGTTATGTTTCCACCACTCGCTCGTCTCAGAGGCACTGAAAGTGATAGGTCCCAGGAAACCTTCCTCAACGACCCAACCGGATCCTCTATTGCAAGATCAGAATCGTCCAAAAAGGAGTCTTCGATCATTGAAAGCACCAGAGCCGTCGTCCCGAGCTTCAAATAGCTTGAAAACTGAGACATATTCGCATCCCCAAGTATCACATGCAGCCTGCGATATCGTGTGGCATCGGCGTGTGGCTCGTCTCGCGTATTGACTATTGGCCTCTTGAGAGTAGTTTCTAAACCAACCACTTCTTCAAAAAAGTCAGCACGCTGAGAAATCTGGAAGGGCACCTCCCGCTTCGGAATATTCGGAAACTCGCTTCCAACCTTGCCCGAGCCGCAAAATATCTGCCTGGTTACAAAAAACGGCGTTACCTGTCTCGCAATTTTGTTAAAAGGTACCTGCCGGTCCATGATGTAGTTCTCGTGGCATCCATAGGAGTTTCCCTTACGATCTGAATTGTTTTTATAGACAACAATCTCTTGTTCATTGGGTAGCGCCCTCTTTGCAGCAGACATAGCTTTCCTGAGAACGAGCTCGCCAGCTTTGTCGTAAAGCACCGCTTCCTTTGGATTCAAACATTCCGGTGATGAGTATTCGGGATGAGCATGGTCAACGTAAAATCTAGCTCCGTTTGTAAGCACGGTATTTACCAAGTGAGTTTCAACTTCGGGAGGCAAGGAGCCCTCAAGATTAAAACCTCTGGCGTCGTGACCAGGGGCTTCGTCCACAAAATCCCAGCCAACCTTACCCGAAATCTCATTGACAAAGGCGTTGATAAGCATTGAAGATGCCGTGATGGGGTTAGCATCGGCTGTCTTAGGCATAGTTATGCCATATTCGGTCTCAATCCCACATACTTTTGGAATCGACAAGCTCAACCCTCCTCAATCACTCTGGCCGCCTGGCTACAGATATTGCCCAGTTCCAACCCTCTCAATTGATCGGCCGCCTTTTGCTTCCTTACCTTGTGTAACAAGTGTCCGGACGTAAATGATCCTTTCGCCTTTTTTGCCCGAAATTTTAGCCCAGTCATCTGGATTAGTGGTGTTGGGTAAGTCTTCGTGCTCTTTGTACTCTTTGGCTATCGACTGAATGAGGTCATCTGTTGTTATTCCACCAACTTTGCCTGCAATTTCCCGCTTTATGGCCAGCTTCTTCGCTCTCCTTACGATGTTTTCTATCATCGCTCCCGAAGAAAAGTCTTTGTAATAGAGGATTTCCTTATCTCCACCTTGATAAGTCACTTCCAGAAATCTGTTATCCTCGTCAGTCCTGTACATTTCGCTTACAGTCTTCTCAATCATTACCCGAATAGCCTTTTCGGTCTCTCCGCCTCCGAGTTGCTCAATCTCTGAAGCACCATACGGTAGGTCGGGAGTCAAATAACGCGAAAAGATCGACGTAGCCGCAGACTCGTCGGGTCTTTCTATCTTAATTTTGACGTCTAGCCTGCCAGGACGAAGTATCGCCGGATCAATCAAGTCTTCTCTGTTAGAAGCACCTATAACTATCACGTTTCTCAAGGCTTCAACGCCATCGATCTCCGCTAGGAGTTGAGGAACGATCGTCGACTCCATATCAGAGCTGATTCCGGTCCCTCTGGTCCTAAACAAGGAATCCATCTCGTCAAAGAACACGATGACCGGAACACCTTCTTCTGCCTTTTCTCTTGCCCTCTGGAAAATTAATCGAATCTGCCTCTCGGTCTCGCCGACGTACTTATTTAGCAGTTCGGGACCTTTCACATTCAAAAAATATGACCTCACCGCAGCATTGCTGGTAAGAGCGGCAACTTTCTTAGCCAATGAGTTAGCGACCGCTTTCGCTATTAAAGTCTTCCCACAACCAGGAGGACCGTAGAGAAGGATGCCTTTGGGAGCCGGAAGTCGATAATTAGCAAAGAGGTGACGGTGCAGGAACGGGAGCTCTACTGCGTCGGTGATTTCCTCAATCTGCCTATCTAGACCGCCTACGTCTTCGTAGGTAACGTCCGGCACTTCCTCTAGGACCAACTCTTCGACTTCAGGGCGAGGAAGCTTTTCTAGAAGGAGATTCGTTCGGGCATCAAACAAAACGCTATCGCCCGAGCGAAGCTTGGCACCTACTAAGTCACCGGCAATCTCAGCTACCCGCTCCTCATCTGCCCTTCCCACGATCAAAACTCTTTTGCCATCCTCCATTACCTCTTTCACAGTGACGACCTCGCCAGAAAGGTCGGGGCTCCTTGCGAAAATTACCGAGAAGGATTCGTTAAGGACTACTTCTTGCCCCGGCTTTAATTCGGAGGGCTCAATATCTGGGTGGAGGGCAACTCGCATCTTCCTGCCAGACGTAACGATGTCAACAGTATCGTCATCATTTGATCCAACGAAAACGCCATAGGCCGAAGGCGGCTGAGTCAGCTTCTCTACCTCTTCGCGTAATGTCGCTATGTGTTCACGCGCCTGTTGGAGAGTAAAAGTTAGTTTTTCATTCTTCGCAACGGTCTGAGCTAGCTGGCCCGAGACTTCAAGCAGCTTCTCTTCCAATGCCCTGACTTTCATTGGCGCGTCCTGAAGCCGTCTTCTCAACTCCAAGACGTCAGCCTCCAAGAGCCTTACCCTCTCTTCCGAAGTCAAGCCTTCTGATGCTTCAAGGCGATCACCTTCGTCAAAACCGTCTGACATCAACACCTCCAGAGCCTCTGCTAACCCTCACGCTACACCAGATCTGCCACATTGCAACTATGGCTTCGGCTTCTCTTGGGCATCGCAACACCATATTTTCAGAGTCAGATTAGATTCACTAAATATTGTTGATCGGCCGAGGCCTTTTTACTCGACATACTTGATTAGACGCGACTTGATTCACGAGAGGAATTATTAATGAAGGTCTGGATTGACCAGGATCTCTGCACTGGAGACGGACTGTGCGAAGAAATTGCGCCAGCCGTTTTTACTCTGCTGGACGACGGGCTAGCCTACGTAAAGGATGGGGCAACCGTACTAAGCGAACCAGGTGGCAGCGCTCAGATGGCAGACGTACCTGACGATCTGCAAGATGCCGTGGTAGAGGCCTCTGAAGAGTGCCCAGGCGAATGCATCTTCGTAGAAGACCTGTAGGCCGGCAACCATCCACTCGGGCGACTCGAAAACCAAACTACTGCCATTCGTTGGCGAAGGGCGATTTTCTAAACTGAGTTTTGTTTAGCAGGCACCTGAAAAATCAGAAGCAAAAGCGTAGTTCTATAGCCCAATTGGCTCCACAATGGCGAAATTTGGGCCGGTAAAACGCGCCAGCAGTCCCTTGAGTGCTTTCAGGAAGGCCCTTGAACATCGCGCCCGAACCGAGCTCCAATCAGTAGCAGCCCACGGTACTGACCTATGGGAAGCTAGAACACCTCTTCAAGTCCATCGCCCATTAGACCGTTTTCTTCAACCGCCGAAGCCTCGTCTAGGTTCGATTGGGCTGAAGCCTCGTCTGGAGTCGGCTGAACTAATCCCCTATTCCTTAATGGCGCTACCCTGGCTGTCGTAATGAAGCCACTGTGGGCGGTCATTCTGTGCTGTGGCCTAGCGATCCTTCCATTCAGGTACCACTCGCGCTCCATAGTCTCCGATGACGTTACCAGGGTAAACCCCGAACGCGGCAGGGCCTCATGTAGCTCCATAAGCTGCGTAATATTAGTCACGAAACAGCAGAGAATGCCCGTTTGCGAAATGGCCGATCTGACGCCTTCAAGGGCCTTCCAAGGCTCGGGCAGATCCAAAACCGCGCGGTCGTACCCAGATCCCAAATCGTCTTCATAGGCATTTCCGATTCGAATCTGGTATTTACTCCATAGGTCAGGTGATACAAGCGAGCGTAGATTCTTCATCGCTATATTTGCAAACTCTTCTCGAATTTCGACCCCGTCCACCAGAGCACCGGCCCTTACCAACGAAGTCGATAGTGCCCCAGAACCCACTCCAGATTCCAATACTCTCGCCCCAGGAAAAAGATCGAGATTAAAAAGGATCTGCGCCAGGTCCTTTGGGTAAATTACCTGAGCTCCCCGGGGCATCGCGTATATAAACTCCGAAAGAGTCGCTTTGAAGACGCGATATGGCTTTTTCTTGCTCGATAATACCTGCTGGCCATAGCCTATGCCGATCAGGTCATCGTGTCGTATCGTTCCCCAATGAGTGTGGGAGGAACCTCCCGCTTTCACTCTCGACATGGTCTTTCTCTGCCTAGAGTCAACTAGTACTACGAGCTCTCCATCCGAAACGCACACCCCGACCTCACGCGAGTCGGCCATTTCTTCACCATTCTCAGCACCAATGTCACTAGTGCCTTCGAGCCTATCAAGAGCCACTAGAGATTCTTGCTGCGAGACTTGGGCGTAGAAGACACTATGAACCTCTCGCCAGGTCGAATAGTCATGGATATGGCCTTCGGCCCCATCCTCTTCTTCAACCACCTAATTGCAATTATCGACATCGAAAGCGCAGCTAAAGGTGGCCAGTTAGATCGGCTGCCGCGCCTAATCATTCTGTCAAGGGTGAAAAGTCCTCCGCTCTTTTTTTTGCGCTTGGAATCATCTCGCTTCGCTTCAGAAAAAGCACGATTAAGGGCCATGCCGTTCTTTTTCATATCCGCCTAACTTCGACAACTGCGTTTTTACGTCGACCGAACTTGACACCTATCAGAAATATCACCACCACCGCCGCTGTGGCGGCAACTGCTCCAATCGAATTCAGTGCTGGTCTCGCCGTCTCTTTTGCCCTATCGAGTCCACCTTGAAGCTCTCTTAGCTTTGCCTCAATATCCTTTGGAGAAATCTTTTTTTCGCTCTGGTCCATATCGCCACCTACCTGTATCTAGAATTTCTTGGGTTGTCGCTTAATTGCTAGAGCGGTGACCGCCAACAATGCAGTTGCCACTACTGCCGTAATCAAATAAGGCAGCCACGATAAGTTGCCGGTGAAAGCGGATCCTGTCTCGCTTTGCAAGAGGCGTAAAATACCGAGCATTAGCATCAGGAGGCCTACAGCCACTAGGACAGATCCCGCAATGCCAAAACCGAGATAACGTCCCAAACCCTTAAGAGGACCCAAAGTCTCCTGCTTGAGGTAAGCGACTACTAAATCTTTAACCTCAACAGTCAAGGACTTCGGGTCACTAGCAGCTTTGCGCCACACGGTAAACTCCCAACTGACCCTCCGATTTCCCGGTAGAGACGTACTTTGCACTTCCAGAAAAGTTGCTACCAAAAATCTAATCAGAAAAGCTTGCACCAAGTCGACGAGACAAATATTACGAAATATTTGCAGGTTTAGAGATCAAGGATATCTGGCAAGCGAACCGAAGCCGAAGAAGTGGAGCCATAATCCTACCTTTAGGTAAAAGAGTCGGTTACTCTAGTGGTACTTCGGTGAGCCTCCTAAGTTTCCACCTGAGTGCAAGGTAAAAGTCTGGAATGATCTTTAGCTCCCGGCGGCTTTCGAGTTCACCTACCTACTGATCGGCCATCGATCGCAAGCAAAACCCGATACCTGCTGAATCTAGTGCTTGAATCCACAGAAAATGACCTGCTCTGCTTTCAAGGAGCAAATGAGGTCCGCAAACGCAGTAGCTTATTATCGATACAAATTCTCGATACAGCATGGATCTCCTTACTTCGAGCGCGTCGAGAATTTGACATCTCCCGTCGACACCCTGCGCAATGCTGCACTAGCGCCGAGATGCCGCCTCTAGCTCTGGATAGGAGTAACCTTTCCTTGCCATTAAATACATTTCATCTGGCAAATAATCCCAAATCTCCCGTGTACCAGGACCACAAATGCGGCAATTGGATTCACCCCTGAAACAACTGTTGAAAATTCTGATCCTCAAACCGCTCCATAATTAGGATTTACAAGCGAAGGGCAATCCTTATTAGATAGCCCCCCGTCTCAGCAACGGAACTCGTGTTTCCTTTTGATTGGCTAAGGATGACAGGCTTCAAGCAGGATCTCTGCGGTCCGCAAGAGCCTTGCGCTTATGCCTGACCGAGAGCACCCTCCGAAGATCCAATAGCTCAAATTCGGGCCCAGCGTCACTTCTACCAATACAATCCGCTCAGATTCCTTGGATCAGCTGAAAGCCATTTTTTTCTAGGCGCCTTCAGCTATTTATTCACAACTAGTATTGATTAATGAACTCTGCGATAACCAGTGTGATTGTTGGGCTTGCAATCACTCAAGTGGCAATCTTAATTACTACCATTTATCTCCATAGGTCACTTTCCCACAAGGCCGTCACGTTCGACCGCCGGGTCGCAGTCTTGCTTCGGTTCCTGCTCTGGATAACCACCGGCATTAAGCCTCGGCAGTGGGTTGCAGTGCATAGAAAGCATCATGCGTTCACTGATATCCCTGGCGACCCACATTCGCCAGTGTTGTTGGGATTTTATAAAGTCCAGTTTGGAAATGTCTACTACTACCGCAGAGAGGCACTCCGAAATGAAACGGTGGCCAAATATGCGAAGGATTTACAGCCCGATCGCTTAGACGAGATCCTGTTTGATCATTCGCTTGTTGGTCTAGGAATAGGCATTTCAGTCCTATTTCTTGTAGGTGGCTGGAAACTGGCTATCGCTGCGTCCATAGTCCACGCTGTTGCATATCTTGGTCTTTCCGGAGCGATCAATGCCGTAGGGCACAGCTTCGGGAAAAGACCGTATGATAACCTAGCAACCAACAACCTCTGGTTAGCCTTGATGACATTCGGAGAAGGTCTGCACAATAACCATCATGCGGCCCCCACTGCGGCAAAACTGTCGTTCAAAAACAAAGAGATAGACTTGGCATGGCCAATCATCTCTCTACTCGTTAGGCTGCACTTGGCGACAGTAAGGCTCTCCGCACCCAAGTTCAAGAGGCAGCCAGCTCAGTAAGCTACACCCAGCTTTGATAGCCGATTTACCGGGTACAGGTAGCGCCACAGCAAGCTATTCACACTTTGATAAGTTCTTTGATATTTGGCGCGGCTAACCGGTCACTGCAAGGGCTTCTAGGTGGACCTCCGCCTGAGATGGGGGCTATGCCTTCAAGAAAGCTTGGCCATGCTGATTCAC
>JAJZCF010000063.1:0-3198 GCA_021846265.1 Actinomycetes bacterium
GCTTGGCATACTTTGTCGTCAAAAAAGCAAAGTTAAGTCGATACATGCAGACAACCACGATCGTTGGATTTGGCATCCTCCAGCTCATCGCCTATGGCAATCTACTAGTTGTTCCCTTCTACCACTGGTACTTTGGGCCGCAGCTTGTAGCCGTAAGCGCACTTGTCGGAATTATTGTTGGCTGGGCAGTCAAACATTTTAGGAAGGGTCCCCTAAATGCCCTTGCATCGGCAGCTGTCATGGTGGTTTTCAGCTACATGGTCTTTTCGTCCGCAACCTTGGGCAGGGGAGCCCCGACAATGTTATACACCCGCCAAACAAGCTATGAAGCGGCCGCTCAATGGCTAAAAATCAATACGCCAGCAAAGGCCACGGTTGCTGCAACGGAGATAGGTTATATCGGGTACTACTCCCACCGTCAGATGATTGACTATTTAGGGCTCCTCAGCAACCGGACAGCAAAGTGGACGGAGCAAGCGAATTTCTACAACTGGCTTTTCTATTACAAGCCTGACTATTGGGTGGTACATAACCCATTTTGGTCATTTGAGGAAGCCGTACAGTTGCCCTGGTTTCACACTGTATATTCGAAGGTCGCATCATTTCCAGGATTAATAATCTACAAAAAGACTGGCGTGATCCCTAGTATTTCAGGGAGTGAAGCGCTCTTTGCGAAGCTATCTACGGTTCCTGGTACACCTCGGGGGTGAGCCAAGTCGGCGGCCAGCATGAGTGCTTTCCCACTCCCAAGTTAGACCGAAATCGGCCTTGATCTGTTCCCATGGGATTGGCGTCTCGCCAGTGGTTTGCATCTCGGCGCGGGCCGATTCGGCGGCACGAATATCCGCCATGTCTTCGGCCAAGGCGAGGATGCCGTCGAGATCGGCGGCATCGATGATGACTGCCACGCGTCGTCCGCGTCGAACCATGTAAATCGGTGTGTGATCAAAGTGAGCACGGTCAATGATCTTTGCGAGTTGTTGTCGAGCTTCTGAGACAGAGAAAGCCGCTGTCGGGGACATGTACGAAGCATACATGGCATTGAGGGGCTTTTAAAAAACTAAGCCACCCGCTTTTCAGATGCCGGTCCAGAATTCGCTCTTTAGTCCTTTGACGCCCGGGTCGAGGGCAAAGATCGAGCCTGCGAATGGCTCGTCTGGATCCGGACGACCAGCTTTGAGGGTTCCACTCGTGATATAGAGTCGATCTAGATCCCTACCTCCAAAACAGCAGCTTGTCGTAAATTTAGTCGGCAATTTTATGACCTCGAGGGTCTCTCCCAAAGGACTTATCCGCCTTAGAAAGCCCGCTTTTGCCATCACTACCCAGATGCAACCGGTGGAGTCGACCGCCATGCCGTCAGGGTTGCCAGGAGCCTCGCCGAAGTCGACCAAAACCCGTCCCTCACCTATGCTCCCTTCCTCGAGGTCGTAGTGGTAGGCCATTATCGTTCTCGTTGGCGTGTCAATGAAGTACATCTCTTCGCCCGTTGGACTCCATCCCATGCCATTGGAAAGGGTCACGCCCGCTATAACAGGAACCAGTCCTTCTGATGGGGAGAAACGGTACAAAGCGCACGCACCAGGTGTCCGATCGTAGGTCAAAGAGCCAACGTAGAGGCGACCCCTTGGGTCGCACTTAGCGTCGTTGAGTCGATCCCCACTCGGGCTGACCGCTAGCTCCGAGGTATTTCTAAAGCTATCTAGTTCGATCAGTCCCTTGCCGAGGGCAAGGATGAAAGTATCGTTATCCTTGACAATTGCACTTCCGAGCGGCTCGTTGGCCTCGAAGACCACCGAATCGTGATAGTCGTCGTCCAGCCGATGGAGCCGCCCTCCGTCAATGTCGACCCACCACAGGCAGTTCCGATGACTATCCCAGAAGGGAGACTCGCCAAGGATCGCCCTCGTGGATGCTATGACTTCAATTTTCGGAGCCAAGGCTATCCTCTTTCAAACATGGGTTAGTTTTCGAAGCCAAGCGTCACTCGGACCTTGCCGCTAGCTGGGCAAGTCTCTGATGGCCAGTGTCGTATCTAGGTCGAAAAAGTGGAGCTTGCTCCGATCTAGTGAAAGTTCGATCCGATCCCCCTGAGTTAGTTGAAAGGTCGGAGGGATCCTAGCGACCCCGAGCCCGGATGCCCAAGTCGAGGTCGTCTGCGAACCCTCGCTCTCGGGCTCCTCTTCGCTTGCGACACCGGCGACACGAACCCGGGTGGCGTCGAAATTGAAGTAGACCAAGATTTCCGACCCGAGGGCCTCGATTATTTCGACGTCAGCTTTTAGTGTGCATCCCGGTTCCGAAACTTGTGTCATCGATAGTCCCTCGGGTCTGAAACCAACCGCTATCTTGCGACCACGATATGGGGCGAGACTCCTCGGGGTATGGATTGGGTCAAGCGACAGCTTCTGCGAACCCAAGACGAGTTCGGTCCCATCTGTGCTCAGCGACCCCTCGAAGATGTTCATCGAGGGAGATCCGATGAAGGAGGCCACAAAGAGATTGGCCGGGCACTTGTAGAGCTGCTGTGGGTGGTCGCATTGTTGAAGGTCTCCGGAGTGCATAACCGCTACCCTGTCTCCCATGGTCATCGCCTCTATCTGGTCGTGGGTGACATAGAGGGTTGCAACCCCGAGCTGACGCTGGACCCTGGAGACCTCGGCACGCATCTTGACCCTGAGGTTGGCGTCAAGATTGGAGAGCGGTTCGTCCATCAGAAAGACCGCTGGGTCCCTCACTATCGCCCTTCCCATCGCTACTCGCTGGCGTTGACCGCCCGAGAGCTGTCCGGGCTTGCGATCGAGCTGGTCGGTTAGTCCCAGTATCCCGGCAGCAGCTAAGACCTTGGAGCGGATCTCCTCTTTTGGTACTTTCCGTAGCTTGAGGGCGAAACCTATGTTGTCGGCGACCGTCATATGGGGGTACAGGGCGTAGTTTTGGAAAACCATAGCGATGTCCCTGTCTCGAGTAGAAATATTGTTTACTACTTTCTCCCCGATCTTCAGGATTCCATCGGATATCTCTTCCAGGCCGGCGACCATTCGCAGCGTAGTGGTTTTGCCACAACCCGACGGGCCGACTAGGACTACGAACTCGCCCTCGCCGATAGTTAGGTCCAGCCCATTGACAACGGGCTGCCCGTTGGCGTATACCTTTGTTAGGCGTTCAAGGCTAACCGTAGACATCTTCCCCCCTAAG
>JAJZCF010000063.1:3298-11932 GCA_021846265.1 Actinomycetes bacterium
CGGGCCGACTAGGACTACGAACTCGCCCTCGCCGATAGTTAGGTCCAGCCCATTGACAACGGGCTGCCCGTTGGCGTATACCTTTGTTAGGCGTTCAAGGCTAACCGTAGACATCTTCCCCCCTAAGTGTTGCCCGTGAAGCTGAGCGGAAAGAATCTCGTGTCTCAGATCACAAAGCAGATCAGAATTCTGACCACTTCCTTTTTGAAATGATATCATGACAACCAAGCGGTTTCAATCAAGTAATTATTGATCTAGCTATTTTGAAACTTAGGATCTCTCTAGGGATCGGCCGAGTCTACTGCTGGGCGATCCAATGGGGGTTCCTACCCTGGATCGGTTGAGACAAGTCAGCGAGGTCGATGTGGAAGCGATATGGATGCCGGTCAGAGAAGGTGGGAACTTGACCGATAAGATCGTGACGCGGATCGAAGAGATTATCGAGCAGAGCCATCTGGAGCACGGGGCGAGGCTTCCTTCTGAACGGGACCTAGCGAAGTTGCTCGGGGTATCGAGACCAGCACTTAGAGAAGCTGTCAAGACCCTCGAGGCGAGGGGACGAGTGGTGGTGCGCCACGGTCAAGGAGTCTTTATCAACTCTACCGCCGACGAGGCGCTGAGATCGCGTCTGGCTAACCTCGAGGTTTCGATGGTCGAACTCTATGCGATGAGGAATGTACTCGAAGTGGCGGCTGCGGGGTGGGCCGCTAGCAGTGCAAAAGACGACGAGATCGAGGAGCTTCTCAGGGCGCTCGAAGTCGAAGAAGAGGCTCGGATTGAACCGATTGATTTTGAGCGTTTAGGGAGTGTCGACGCCGAGTTTCACCTGCTGATCGTGCGTATGGCCGGGAATCGGTTCTTATTGCAGACCGTCGGGATCTTGCAGGAGATGATGGCCGAGGGGATGCAGACGACCCTTAGCGTTGAGGGGCGGCTCGAGAGGTCCAAAATGGATCACCGGACGATCTTTGAAGCGATAAAGGCCCGAGATCCCGAGGCAGCGAGGGTCGCAAGTGCATCTCACATTATCGGTGCGAGGGAAGCTGCTTTGAGCCGGATCCGCTCTCAGGCCAAGGGCTAAGGGCACTAAAAGACCGGGAATTCCAAAACTTTTCGATATCTTGCCTTTAGAAATTGACAGTGGATAAGACCACGGCTAATCTGGCTGGACAGAGGTCATACCTTTACCAACTATCGATACCGAGGTGACAAATGAGCGACGAGCTTGCCTTCCTTGCCCACCGCAAGGATGATTCGGTCGCAGTTGCTGTGAGGGACGTGGAGGCCGGTTCCGGTCGACTCGCCTTCCTCAACTCAGACGAAACCCTAAAAGTGGAGGCTAAAGAGGCGATTCCCCTCGGGCACAAGGTGGCGCTAAAAGACATCGCCGAAGGTTTCGACATCGTCGAGTATGGCGAAATAGTAGGCCATTCGATTGTGCCCATTCAAGCGGGCTCGCTAGTACACGTACACAACATCAGGAGTAACAGATGGCAAGTCAAGTCCTAACGGGATACCGTCGTGAGAACGGGACGGTTGGTATTCGTAACCATGTGATAATTCTTGCGGTGGACGACCTTTCTAACGCCGCAGTCGAGGGCATTGCGGCGCTGGTTCCGGGGACCATCGCACTTCCCCATTCCTATGGGCGTCTACAGTTTGGCGAAGACCTCGAATTGACCTTTCGGACCCTTATCGGTACCGGGACCAATCCAAACGTGGCCGCAGCGGTAGTCGTCGGGATAGAGCCGACCTGGACCGATAGGGTTGCAGATGGGATAGCGGCGGCGAAAAAGCCGGTGGCGAGGCTCTCGATCGAAAGAAACGGCGACCTGAATACTATCGCAGAGGGTGCGAGGATGGCCGCAAAGCTCATCCAGGATGCGAGCGAGATTCAGCGCAGTGTCGTCGAGCGTTCTGAAGTTATGATGTCGATAAAGTGCGGGGAGTCAGATACGACCAGCGGTCTCGGCTCCTGCCCAACCACCGCGCAGGCGGTCGACAGGACGATTTTAGCCGGTGGTACTGTGCTGTTTGGAGAGACGACCGAGCTTACGGGTGGAGAACACCTAATCGCTAACCGCTGTATTGATGACGAGGTGAGGGAGAAGTTTATGGACTTCTTCGATGACTACCTCAAGACCGTCGAGGCCGCCGGGGTGGATCTCATGGGTTCTCAGCCGACCCAGGGGAACATCCGCGGCGGTCTTTCGACTATTGAAGAAAAGGCGATGGGCAATATCGCAAAGACCGGGTCGATGCCCGTCGTCGACGCCTTGGAGCCGGCGATTGCACCGACTAAAAGGGGTCTCAACTTCATGGATACCTCTTCCGCCGCCGCCGAATGTGTCACATTAATGGCCGCAGCGGGTGCGGTCATACATCTGTTCCCGACCGGACAGGGCAACGTTATCGGTAATCCGATCGAACCGGTGATCAAGATCACCGCAAATCCGGTCACCGCCAAGACGATGGCGGAACATATCGACCTCGACGTCTCAGGGCTTATTCGACGGGAGTACTCCCTAGCCGAGGCGGGCGATCGGATCATGGAGCTCGTCGACAGGACGATCAACGGACGCCTCACGGCTGCCGAGTCGATTGGGCACAGGGAGTATGTGATCACCAAGCTATATCGGAGCGCTTAGTCGTGCCACTAGCCACAGCTGAGCTGATCCGTAGAGGGGAGACCTTGCCGATGCTTGTCGGCGGCGAGTGGCGGGTTTCTGGTGGCTTCGAGACCAAGGAGGTCACCAACCCAGCGACAGGGGAGGTCATCGCTAAGATCTCCTACGGAGGAAGATCAGTCGCCAAAGAGGCGTGTGACGTCGCCAATTCCGCCTTCTCAGCCTGGGCGACTATGTCGACGAGGGGGCGTAGCGATATCTTGTTGCGTGCTTCAGAGTTGATTGCGCAGAGGGCCCCGCAGATCGGCGAACTTTTGTCGATCGAGACCGGGAAACTGCTAAACGAGGCCGTGGGAGAGGTTCGATTTTCAGCCGAGTACTTCAAGTGGTTCGCCGAGGAGATAAGGAGGCCGAGGGGCGAAGTGTTCTCCCTCGAGGATCCGACCAGACGACAGATGACGATCACCCGGCCGATCGGTGTCGTCGCTAGCTTGACTCCGTGGAACTTTCCAATCTCAATCCAGGCGAGGAAGCTAGCGCCTGCTCTGGCTGCGGGTTGCTCGGTTGTGGCGCGACCATCGGAAAAAGCCCCGGTGGCGGTGTCGGAGCTTTTTCGTGCCCTCGTCGACGCCGGGGTTCCAGATGGTGTGGTCAATTTGATCTATGGTTCGGCATCGGAGCAGTCATACGCGCTAATCGAACACCCGGGCCTGCGGGCGGTATCTTTTACCGGGTCCACCGAAGTCGGATCTTCCTTGATGAGGTTTGCCGCCGACCGGATCGTAAGGTGCTCTTTAGAACTCGGAGGTGACGCCCCGTTTATCATTTTTGCCGACGCAGACCTCGACGCAGCTATCGACGGACTATTTATCGCCAAGTTTCGCAACAACGGGCAGTCGTGTATCGCCGCCAATAGGGTTCTTGTCTCACGGGAAGTGTTCGATGAGGTAGTCGAGCGGATCGCAAAGCGTGCGTCTTTGTTGAAGGTCGGTGATCCAATGGCCGAGCGAACCGTGGATATCGGTCCGCTGATCGACTCGGCGAGGGTGCGTGATGTCGCCTCCATCGTCGGCGAAGCCTTATCCAAGGGGGCGAGCTTCATCGGAGATTCACCATCGGTTCCAGAGGGCGCAAACTACTTTCGCCCCGGTTTTTTGAAAGACGTTCCTAGGGATTGCCGGTTAGCCAGGGACGAGGTGTTTGGTCCGATAGCCGGGGTGTTCCCATTCGACTCGGAGCAAGAGGCGTTGGAGTTGGCTAACGACACCGAAATGGGGCTTGCGGGCTACGCTTATTCCAAGGACTCATCTAGGATCTTTAGGATTGCGGAGGGTCTGAACGTGGGAATCTTGGGACTAAACCACTCACTGCCTTCGGTGGTATACGCACCGATGGGTGGTGTGAAACGAAGCGGTCTCGGGCGCGAGGGTGCGCATCTGGGACTGGAGGAGTTCACCGAGACGACCTACCTCTCGATCGGGGTATCGTGAGCGAGAAGTTGAGGAGTTCCGACTGGTTCGAGGCGAAGGGGAAGCTCGGCTTTTATCACCGCTCTCATACCAAGTCAGAGGGATTTCCCAACGATCTTTTTGCAAATCGACCGGTAATCGGCATCGGGGCCTCATGGTCCGAATTGGCCCCGTGCAACGCCCACCTGCACGATATCGCCCAGTCGGTCAAAGCTGGGGTTTGGGAGGCCGGGGGATTTCCCTTCGAGTTTCCAACCCTGGCGCTCGGCGAAACATTGATGCGCCCGACGGCGATGCTGTACAGAAACCTCGCTGCGATGGAGATCGAGGAGCTGATCAGGTCTAACCCGCTCGATGGGATCGTACTGCTCGTCGGTTGTGACAAGACAACGCCGGCGGCGATCATGGGAGCCCTCTCTTGTGACTTACCCACGATCATCCTCTCTGGCGGGCCGATGATGAACGGCTCTTTTAGGGGAGAGACCGTTGGGTCGGGTACCGACCTGTGGCGATTCGCCGAAGACGTCCGCGCCGGGGTAATGGCCGAAGAGGAGTTTGTCGCATCGGAGGCCTGCGTCTCACGAAGCGCAGGGCATTGCACGACGATGGGTACGGCTTCGACTATGGCGGTGATCTCCGAGGCACTCGGTCTGGCGCTCACTGGAACTTCGACTATTCCCGCAACCGACGGAGCCCGAAGGACCGCCGCACATATAGCGGGGCGAAAGATTGTAGAGCTAGTCAGGATGGACCTCCGACCCTCTCAGATAGTGACCCGCAGGAGCATCGAGAACGCGATTGTGATAAATGCGGCCATAGGCGGCTCCACTAACGCGATAGTCCACCTCTCGGCGATAGCTGGGAGGGCCGAGGTCGAACTTGACCTCGCCGACTTCGACTCTTTGGCCAAAGAGGTGCCCACCATCGTCGACCTCAAGCCGAGCGGACGGTTCCTGATGGAGGATTTTCACTCCGCCGGTGGCCTTCCGGCGATGATGGTGGAGATCGCCGATCTACTTCACCTCGACGAAATGACTGTAACCGGTCAAAGCCTGGGCGAAAACATAGCAGGGTCGAAAAACTATAACACCGAGGTGATCAGGCCCCGCCAAGCGCCGCTTTTCCCCGCTGGCAACGCAACCGTCGTTCTCCATGGGAACCTAGCCCCCAATGGAGCGGTACTAAAACTCTCCGCAGCATCACCTGAACTATGTATCCATAGTGGACGAGCTATCGTCTTCGACTCGATCGAGGAATTCAACTCCTGGGCGGACGATGAAACGAGCGACGTAACGGCTAGCGACATACTTGTTCTTCGCTACGCCGGCCCGAAGGGTTATCCCGGGATGCCCGAAGTCGGTAATCTCTCGATTCCGAAGGCCCTCGTGAAGAGTGGACTAAGGGACATGGTGCGGATTTCGGACGCAAGGATGAGCGGGACCTCCTTCGGAACGGTCGTTTTGCACGTTTCTCCCGAAGCCGCCGATGGCGGACCGTTAGCACTCGTCGAGACGGGAGACGTGATTACCCTCAACGTCGAAGAGAGGCGCCTCGACTTGGAGGTGGACTCCGAGGAGCTCTCAGCGAGGCGGAGTAGATGGACTCCACCCGACTATCGAGGTGAGAGTGGCTACGTCTCTCTCTATCGCAGCCACGTGCTCGGTGCCGAAAAGGGTGCAGACTTTGACTTCCTGGTCGGCAGGCGCGGAGCGGCGGTTCCAAGGAGACCTACGTGAAAGACGGACTTGACGGACTGGTTGCGCTCGTAACTGGAGCAGGCGGGGGGATCGGATCGGCGATCGCAGTAGCGATGGCCAACTCGGGGGCGAAGGTAGCTGTAGAGGACCTCGATTTTGAGAGGGCGAAGATGGTGTCGGACTCGATCTGTCAATCTGGCGGCATCGCAATCGATCTGTCCGGCGACATCTCGATCGAGTCCGAGAGGAAGAGGATTGTAGATCAAGTCTCAGACCGCTTGGGTTCGGTGGACATCTTGGTCAACAATGCAGCCGATCACGGAATTAGGCACCAAATGCTGGAGGTGGACGAGTCAGAGTGGAACAGGATCATCGCCACCAACCTGACTGCGGCCTTTTCCCTCGCCAAGCTAGTCGCACCGAAGATGATGGAGAAGGCTAGGGGGTCGATCGTCAATCTAGCGGCGATACAGGCCAGCCTCCCGGTCGCTACCTATCTGCCTTATGTCTCATCTAAAGGTGGGATTCTTTCTTTGACCAAGGCGCTCGCTGTCGAGCTGGGAGCATATGGGATAAGGGTGAATGCCCTTTCACCAGGTGCGATTGAGACTCCATCGACTAATAGCGCCCTCGATGAGCTAGCGAGTAATAAAAAGGCGCCGACTCTGCTTGGGAGGATGGGGAACGCTAGTGAGGTCGCAAAGGCGGCGGTATTTTTAGCCGGAGCGGACTCCTCTTTTATCACCGGGGTCAACCTCGTCGTCGACGGCGGTCGATCCCTCTCTAGGGAGTCCGACCCTTTCGCCGGCTTTTCTGAACGTAGCTAGGCTAGAAGTAAATCCACAACTAAGTCGTTGAAAGTGATTCTGATGAGCATTACAAGTCGGGCACCAAAAGGTGTTTTCGCAGCCTTGGCCACCCCACTCGATTCAAACGCCAAGCTGGATCCAAAGGGGCTCGAGGGACTGATTGCCCATATAACTAAAGCTCCGGTTAGCGGGATCTGCCCTGTCGGGTCTACCGGTGAGGGTCCGCTTCTGGATCGAGAGACCCGGATGGAGGTAACCAGGCGGACCGTCGAGCAGGTGAAAGGTTCCTTGTTGACCATACCGGCCACGGTTTCGACTACCGAGCGAGACGTTCTCGCCGATATCGAGGGTTATGCCGCACTTGGTGCAGACCAGGTGTTGGTGCCACCGCCGTATTACTATCCGCTTTCCCTCGGATCGATCGGCGACTTCTTCCACCGTTTGGCTGGGATTTCTCCTTTGCCGCTTGTCTTGTACAACATCCCCCAGATGACCAAGATCTCAATACCGCCATCCTTGGTCGCAGAGCTCGCAGCGGAGGAAAATATCGTCGGAATTAAGGATTCGTCTCGGGACTTTGAGTATTTCTCCAGCGTCACCTCGGCGATTGGCTCGAGTGGGACAGACAACTTTTCCGTCCTTACCGGATCGGACACGATGCTCGCAGCGTCGATGCTCGTCGGTGGCGATGGTACGATTGCGGCTAGCGTCAATTTAGTCCCAGAACTGGTTTGTGACCTTTATCGGGCTTGGATCGAAAATGACCATCAGCTAGCGATGGAGCTGCAAGAGAAGCTATTGAAGGTCGTCCAAGCCTGCCGTCCCCCGATTTTCCCCGTCGGCTGGAAGGCGTCTTTATCCTTGGTCGGACTGTGTGAGAGGTTCATGGCCGGGCCGCAAAGGCCGGCCTCGGATTCGGAGCTCGAAGCCCTCGCTCTTTCGCTCAACTCACTTGGAATCTCTGTCGGAAACAACGCCTGAGCTAAATCGAGCCTGCTAGCTCCGGCGTAGTTTCAACTTTTAGACCGACTCACCAGATGTCTTGGCGAAGGATCCACTGTTTAGGAAGGATGAGTTGGTCAATTTGTCCCGGCGATTGCACCTTCCCAGCCCTGTGGCAGATCGAGTGAAGCCGCTTGTGCAAAGGCTATGAGTTCCTTAACTACGCTATCGGCAATTTCGACACTTTTGTTCTGATCGATCCGCTCGGCCGGATAGTTGTGAGCACCAGGTATCCGCCCGCCCGACTCAGTGATCGATTGAGCTAGTGCTGCGAGGCGTTTCGCTGCCCCTCCGCTTGGGTCGGTTGCCGCTGGATCGATAGCAATCAGCAGGTGACCTACCCGCTGGGGTCGGGAAGAGTCGGCTTTAGACAAAGGATCGGCGACGGAGGTCGATAGGCTCGGTCCGACAATCCCACCGGTCAGCGCCTCTACCATCAATGCTAGAGCGAAGCCCTTGGCCCCCGCCATCGGCGCTAGCATCCCCACAAGCGCCTCTTGGGCGTCATTGGTCGGGGTCCCCGAGGCATCAAAGGCCCACCCGTCTGGGATGACCTCTCCCTTTGACGCAGCTTGGGCGATCTTCCCCCTTGCGACCGTTGAAGTAGCGAGGTCGATGATCGCAGCCTCATCGCCCATAGGTATTCCGGCGGCGATAGGGCTTGTCGATACTAGTGCGGAGGTGCCACCCCAAGCGGGCATCACCGCAGGGCCGTTGGTGAATGCGAGCCCGATCATCTTGGCCTTTACCATCTCCAGCACATAGAGGCCGAGTACGCCGCAGTGATTCGAATTGGCTACGCTGACCAGCGAGATCCCGAACTCCTTCGCCTTTTCGGCGGCCAGCTCGCTCGCTTTATACGCCTGATAGTGTCCCATACCCTCGCAGCCGTCGAAGGCGACTAGCGGACCGGTATCTTTGATGACCGTCATCTCGGCGTGCGGATCTATCCCGCCTGCGTCGAGCCTTCTCAGGTAGTGACCAAGGCGCAGGAGGCCGTGCGAACCCTTCCCCCAAGCATCTGCGGTCA
>JAJZCF010000064.1:0-1958 GCA_021846265.1 Actinomycetes bacterium
GTTAATACGCCCGACGAAGAGATTCCTACACCTTGAACGGCCGGCGATACGCTGGTTAGATTCCAAAGAATTGGCTGTGAACCGCTCGGAGTACCCGTATATCCACTCGCTTGAAGCTGTAGCGAATAGGCCGTTGTCAACTTACCAGTGTCTACGGATGCCAGAGTTGGTGATGTGGTTATAACCGGTGGCGATGCTGCAAGGACGGTTTGCCATACAGGTATGGTGAGCTGTGCATTGAGGTGAATAATTCCAGCGACCTTGAGGTTGAATCCAATAGTTGCCTCTACCCCGGCCGAGAGGTCCCAGGCTGGCTGCGAAGTGCCCTGCAGTAGGAATTTCAAGTACCCATCTATTCCAACCGTTGGCCCGACTAACGGTGTTAGCGCAGGTAGATTACCTTCAGTGAAACAAATGTCGTAGCAGTAAAAAGCGAAGGTTACTTTTGGACCAATTGATGCCTTGAGGTATCCACTTATACCATTCTTTGGCGTCGACATCGAGAAGTTTGGGCTGAATGAGTTGATCGGGGTGAGCTGGCCACCCGAATAGGATGCCCCAGCCTCCAGGGTAAATCCCTGCTTTACCGTAGTCGAAAAAGTGTCGTCAACTTCAGCCTTCAAGGTAGCGTCGATCTCCATCAAGATTGAAATGTTGACTGGAACCGGTCCCACCGAAAAGTTAATGTCAGGAATTCCAAAGGTCTGGGGACCCCACAGCGGAATGGTGTCTTGACAATAGATCCCGCCACCAATCGATGCACTAGCGCCGAGGCTCTCTACTACCGTCACATATGCATCGGCGGAGACTCCACCTGTAAGGCTCCAGGAGGCATCTAGGTGTGGGGTAATTGAGAACTGTATGTTGGAAAACGATACCGAAACCGGGATATTTTCTCCACATTGGAACTTGCCTGGCAAAAAACTGGGCGCTCCTCCCTTGGTTTGTGGAGAGGGCGACGTCTCAGCCCTTACGCCAGCCACTCTTGCACTGGCTATCATCCGGCTCGCCTGCACTTGGCTCATTGGAGATGTCGGCCAATCGGCGGAGAACGATGCCCGGGCAATCGCATCTGAGAGGGTCGTAGGCTTTGTGGAAATGGCCATCGTATTGCCGTAGGAAGCGACGTCGGTTACCTTCTTTAGGAATCCGGCTGGTGCTTTGGAACTCGGTCCACTAACGATTACATCACCAACGGCGAGTCCCTCAAGGGCGGTAGGAATTGGCGAGAACAGCAGCGAAGAGCCATTTGGTGATGCCGACTGCAAATCAGCCATGTCCGATGCCTGGAGCACGGTAGTTGTGTTATAGATGGCCGTGAAGTAACTCACCCCCACGACGGACACAGTTCCGGCTTCGACCGTTACAGAAGCGGGAGAAACCGTCGGGTAATAGGTGTAAATGGAATCTGATACATCTAGGGCGGTAACGCTATAGGTCCCTGGTTGGACAGAGAGTACACTTGAGGCGCCAATTACAGCAGAGTAACCGTTTGGACCGTTAACCGTGACAGAACCGCTGATCCCGGCGGGTAACTGGTCTATCGCAACCGAGAGATTCCCCTTTTCTGGCTGCGGTGGAGTCGAAACCGGAGGCGTGGCCGGACCAATTACCAAATTGAAGGTATTGGTTGCTTTTCCGCCATCAGAGTCAGAGACCCCTATCGTGAGAGGCAAGGCGGCAATGGCGGATGGCACTCCTTGCATAGTTCCATTCGAATTGAAACTGAGGCCCTGCGGGATAGCACCAGATATGATTCTCCAGCTATAAGGTGCGACTCCACCGGTTGCCGTCAGACTTACTGAGTAGTAGTTCCCGACGAGTCCGCTTGGAAGTTGCGAGAGGTTTATCCTTAGGAGTTGCCTCGCGCCAGTCGGCTTTGATCCGGCACTTAGTGCAGCGATGCCCACTATTGGTCCGGCGAGAGAGGATTCATTGAGTGATCCGAGGGACTTGGC
>JAJZCF010000064.1:2058-11809 GCA_021846265.1 Actinomycetes bacterium
CGCAATGTGATCAATATAAGTTCACGTTCTCAGCGAATTCATAGGTAGAGACCCCCCTATTTAGGGGATTTCGATAAAAACTGCCCACTTTAGTTACGATGGCGAATGGAAAAGGTATCTTCCTTGGCTCTGCGGTTATGGAAGTGCAATGCCCAGAATGAAAGTCACCGGGTCGGCAGGGCAATCATCGATTAGGTAACCAAATGGAAATCGTCTATGACTGCGGGTTATTTCCGATGACGATGACTCCAAGGGTCGCGTCGACCTAAAGCAAACTTACAAAAAGCCGGGCGGATGAGTAGTATTCCGAGGCGGCACTCTTTGGAGGCCTACGTCAATCGGTAGATCTTGTCGAGATGACATTTTTCCATATCGAACAGCAGCTTGCGGACCGCTGGTACGGCTATTTACCTACCTCGACGTCCAGCCGCTTAGAAAAGGTTTCTCAAGTTTTCGGCGATAAGTGTTGAGTAGCTTCCAGCGAAAGCGGCCGTGGCCGAATCCCGAAGTAGGCCCTGCTCTACGCCTAGGTTGTTAATAAAATAGAACACCTGGCTGTAGCTGACGCCTTCGTTTTTTGTCTTGACAACGTCTATGTTGTAACTTTTCCAAACCCTTTGAAGCTGGCTTTTCGGGCCCGTTAAGAAGTACAAGTTCCTAAAGCCATTGAGTTCGTAACGATGCGCAATTGAAGCAGCTTCCGAGGTGGAGAGACTGGATGGATTTACATCGATGGCCACCACCTTCACCTGGTTCCCTAGCTTTCCAAGCTGCTTGAGGGCCCCGAGCATCTCCTTTGTCAACACTTGACACTGTTGGGGACATGAAGGGTCTAAAAAAGTCAGGAGAATAGGTTTTCCTTCGATCGATGCGAGAGAGGTAACTTTGTGGTTGAAATTCATCAAGGTAAAGCCGGGTGCTGCCGTTGGGGAAAGATATACATACCCTGCTGAATCGACAGTGGCCATCGCCGCCGAATCGAATCCGAAGATCGATACAGAAAAGACTACTAAAGATACGAGGGTTCCAAAAAGGCTGGCAATTACCAAAGACGAGGCGGCTAATGGCGTTTTATAAGATCCTGCAGATTGTGCTGGCGGAGAGGAATCTATCAAACTATCCATTCGGTACTGCCGCAAAATAGCGCTCAGCACGAGAATAAGTGGTAATCCGGAGTTGAAGTCAGTGGCCGTGGAAGAGAATATTCCAAAATCTTGCCCAAGCCACCAACCTGTGGCCGTCACTAAGATTGCGAGCCAAACTGCCCACTTTTTCTTCACAGCGATTAGCGAAATTGCTGAAGCAAATATTAGAAATACCAATATTGCGTTTGTCAAAATAGGTTCCGCCTGTGCCGCATCAGCGGCCCATTGAATTACCGTCGAGAAAATTCCAGGCTGGTTGGCGGAAGCCATACCTGAAAACATGGTTGCAAGCGAGTTTCCCCAATAACCTTCTCCTGGCATGGCCTGCAAAATTCCTCCGAGGAAAAGAAAGACCGCAACGCCAATGGAAAGTGTCTTAGGGTTCTTAGTCCAGTTTGCATCGCGGGCAAAGCCAAGCAGGTAAAAAGATACAAAGCCATAAATCAGAATGGCGGCAGGAGCACCGGATACGAACGAAGCGCCCTGGTAAAAGATTCCAAATCCGTTGCCGAAGACAAATATTATGGCAGACCAGAGGACGCTCATCCACAGAATAAGTTGCAGGACCCGACCTGAGTTCAAAAAGATCATGGCGATCCCGATTAGAAGTTGAAGCCAACCCGACAACACGTCCGCTTTGACGGGATGCGTATTCCAGAGATTCAATAACGGATTGACGACATCTTGGATGATCGATGGTGCACCCTGAAGCGATGGCTGAGCCACTTGGCTGACGAAACCGCCAGGCAAATCCGGCCTCAACTGGAACATCCCGTCGAAAGTCCAGATAATTCCAAAGCTAATTCGCAAAAAGGAAGCGACCGATCCGGGGACATTTAGCCGAGCATCACCCCAGCCACTCCACGCCGACCACTTTGGATTTCGGCTCTCTTTCGGCCACCAGGCGGCCAAAAACATGAAAAGGACTCCAGCAACCAACCCCGCCATCACGGTCAAGAAGAGCGTATTGTACAGTGGATGCGACAACGAGCTATAAAGGTTCGCCGACTGGTTTCCCATCCCTGGCATTAGATTTATCGCTCCTTTACCGCCGCCTTGAGTCCATCCTGCATGCAGAGCCGGAATCCATCAATTCGGACAACCAGCACGGAATTCTACAAAGTTACTTCAACTGTCACGCCCCTTTGAGATTTCCTATAAGCCTATTGGGACCTTCGGCCAAACTTCTGGGACCAAAGACCAAAGTCGAGTCGTACTTCAGGTCCGTTGTGTTTGGCACGTCAGGTTGTGCAGGATCGGCCTCTTGAGTCCAGCGCTGCGCCGTGATGTGACGACTACGCGGAAATCTACCTGCCCTTTTCTCGTCGGATAAAGCCGATCTTCGCTAAATGCAGATCGGCTTTTCAATTGGGCTTCTGCGATTAGTGATTGAGGTAATAGTTCCACCTTTTGCCGGATATGCGAAGAGCCTGGGTCGAGGCAGACCTTTTCAAGACCACGGTAACGCTGCTGGTTTTTGGATTGACTATCAGGGGACCATTCGGGATGTTTATGCTCAAATGCCCCGGCTGATCCATGGCCCAGCGGGCTAGTTTTAGCCACTTTTAAAAAGCCAGTGCATTTAAAGAGGGTTTTTTGTTCTCCAAGAGTTGTCGAGCCGCTAATTCCACTGCAAAGTTGTAATTCGAAGTAGGCCGTACGTTCTCGACTATCGCGCCAACCGGCAAATTCCTACGCATTGCGAGCGCCAGCTCGGATATCATCTCTCCCGCCGACGGCCCAACGATGGTAGCGCCAATCAGCTTGCCTCCCCCTATTCCCCTCATTAGTGGCCTAGGAGCGGAGAGGAGCTTCACAAACCCGGCTGTCTGGGTTCCTGTTGAGGAAGCAGCTAACTCCGCAAAGGCTACTTTGGCGATTCTGACTGATTTTCTGAGAGCATCCCTTTCCGTCACACCGAGGGTTGCAATGGGGGGCGTGAGCGGAATGACTCTGGTTATCAACATAGGGTCAAACCGGGTCACCGGAGATCTATCAAATGCTTGGCTTACTGCTATACGTCCCATCTCTCTCGCAGACGAGGGCCCAAGTAGTTTTCCGGTGACATCTCCAGCGCAAAAGATTCCACTCCGAGAGCTCTGTAGTCGGTTGCTTACCTTTACAAAACCACGTTCATCGGTTGCGCATCCAATTGCTTCGAGCCCCAGCCCATGCGTCTTCCCCCGCCGGGTACCAGTTGCGACTATGGCAGAAGCCTTGAGAACCGTGGAGTCGCTTAGCTGAACGTTGATGAGATCTCCGGTAGTGGGGTCTTTGGCAGCAGAAGATAAGTCCTTGCCCAAATAGACACCTACACCGAGTTCGGCAAAAGATCTTTCCAATATCTCCGATACTTCGGACTCGAGATCCTCAAGCAGGGACTGACCCGGAACTACGAGCTCGGTCGCGATTCCCATGGTTCCAAAGAGTTGGGCCACTAAACAGGCGTATTCGTCACCCCCGACTACTACCACCCCTTGCAACTGATCGGTAATAGGCGGGAGGAAGTCCTCGGTAAAATGCGGGAGGTCGGAAATGATTGAGCCAGAGCTCAAAATTGCTTCTGACCCGGTCGCTATTATCAGCCTTCGTGCGGAATAGATTTTTCTCCCTACCTCGACGGCATTTGACTTCACTACTCGCCCCCACCCTTCGACAAACTCGAGGTATTGATGAGTCAGAATTTCATCTACAAGTGGGTTTTTTTCTAGTGCTGCATTGGAACTAGCCCATAACTCTGTGCCTGCCATCTGGACCATCGACTTTGCAAGACCAGCTTGGAGATCAAACTTGCCCCCCGGTGCTGGCATTTGTACGTCTATTAGCGTGACTTTGAGGCCACGCTTTAGTGCCGATCTCGCCGCAGACATACCGGCTTGACCGGCTCCCAGTATTATCAAGTCAGATTGCACCAGGTTTTGTTCCTATGTTTGCTTCAGCTAAAGACTACAGGGCGCGAACTAGCGCCGGACAAGAGCACGCTGCGGCACTCGTCCGGCGCTAGATAAGTACTTATGCCGCTTTGACCGACGCCACGAGTTTGGTGAGCGAATCTTTAGCGTCACCAAAGAGCATGATCGTCTTGGGGTCAAACATCAGCTCATTATCTACACCCGCAAAACCCGGGCGCATCGACCTCTTCATGAAAATAATATTTTTTGCTTCATCCGCATTTAGAATTGGCATCCCGTAGATTGGGCTCGATGCGTCACTACGCGCAGCCGGGTTTACCACGTCATTTGCACCTACGATGAGTACGGCGTCAGCGAGTTTGAATTGATCATTGATCTCATCCATCTCCTTTAGCTGCTCGTAAGGAACATCTGCTTCGGCGAGGAGCACGTTCATGTGGCCTGGCATTCTTCCCGCTACTGGATGTATCGCGTAGGCGACATCTACGCCGCGCTTTTCAAGGGCGCTAGCTAACTCTTTTGCTACATGCTGAGCCTGAGCAACCGCTAGGCCATAGCCGGGCACGATAATCACCTTTTGCGAATAGGCAAGCATCACACCGATGTCGTCTGAAGTTCCAGAGCGTACTGACCTTCCCTCCGCAGACCCCGCCGCACTGGCGCCGGCTCCTGGGGCGGCCTTTCCAACCGCAGCAAACAGGACGTTACCAAGTGAACGACCCATAGAGTCGCCCATCATCTTGGTAAGGAGCGTTCCAGATGCGCCGACCAAAGTGCCGCCCACAATAAGCACCGTATTCCCGAGCACGAAGCCGGTCGCTGCTACTGCAAGTCCAGTGAAAGCGTTGAGCATCGAGATAACCACCGGCATGTCTGCTCCACCGATCGGCAAAACAAAAGCCACACCTAGGAATAGTGCTATCGCTAAAAGAATGACTACCAATGCGACACTGGTACCAAACCCGACTAGGTAGATACCGATAGCCAGAATTGCCACCACTATCACACCATTGACGGCCTGCTGTCCAGGGTAGGTGATGGGTCTACCGGTCATCCATTCTTGAAGCTTTGTGAAGGCAATTACCGATCCAGCAAAGGAAATGCAGCCGACAACCACCGAAAACACGACCGTTATGACGAAGACGACACCCTGTGAAGAGTGTGCGACGAGTCTCATGTACTCTTCAACCGAAACGAGGGCTGCTGCTCCACCGCCCACTCCGTTGAATGCAGCGACCATCTGTGGCATCGCTGTCATCTTCACTTTACGAGCGGAAAGTGTTCCAACGAGGAGGCCGATCACTACCCCGACGACCATAAGAATCACCCGGCCAGAGGACGGATGTAGACCAATTAATCCAGTTATTAGGGCGATGATCATACCTACCGCAGCGGTGATATTTCCCTTGCGTGCGCCTTTGGGCGAACTTAACTGCTTGAGTCCGAGAATGAAAAGGACTGATGCCACCAGGTAAACGAGGTGGACTCCTTCACTTTGGGTTAGTCCTGAAGTTGCGACGATATAGCTTGACATGTACACCTACTGCTTTGATTGCTCAGGACGGCGAGACTTGAACATCTCTAGCATCCTGTCCGTGACGACAAAACCACCCACCACGTTGATTGTGGCTAATATGATCGCTAAGAATCCGAGAACTACCTGCAACGTCCCATGGGCATTAGCTTCGACGGCGAGTGCGCCGACGAGAATGATTCCGTGAATTGCGTTACTGCCGGACATAAGTGGCGTATGTAGGATTGTCGGAACTTTAGAAATGACTTCTATTCCAACGAATCCCGCCAGTACGAATACTGTTATGTACTCAATGAGGGCGTTGCTCACTAGTTCTCCTTTTCGCCTAGATTTGTGCTTGAGGCAACCTCTGTTGAGGGGGCTGGCCGAGCCTGAGGTGGTTGATAGACGACCTTCGAGTCTCTGACTACGCAGGTTCCCTTTATGATCTCGTCTTCAAAATCCAGCGCAAAGACGCCGTCCTTCACATAGGTCGAGACTAGGTTGAGCAGGTTCTTCGAATAGGTTAGGCTCGCATGCCGCGGGACGGTGGTGGGCATATCACGAATTCCAACTACCGTTACTCCAGCGAAGTCGGTCTCTGTGCCTGCTACTGTGACCTCACAGTTTCCGCCGGTGTCCGCGGCTAGGTCGACGATCACCGCTCCATTTCTCATCCGCTGCACCATCTCTTTGGTTACCAAAAGGGGTGCCTTGCGTCCTGGAATTGCGGCGGTCGTAATAACGATGTCAGCCGCTTCCACGCGATCACCTAAAAGTTCTCGCTGGCGTTTCAGGTACTCTTCTCCCTGCTCCTTGGCGTAGCCACCTTGACCTTCAGCTGACTCAATCGGGATATCGAGAAACTTGGCTCCCAATGATTGAACCTCTTCTTTGACCGCTGGGCGCACATCGAAAGCCTCGACGACGGCCCCCAATCTTTTCGCAGTTGCTATTGCTTGAAGTCCGGCTACGCCTGCTCCTAGAATGAAGACCTTCGCAGGTGGAAGGGTTCCTGCAGCGGTCATCTGCATTGGAATGATCCTGTCAAGTTTGGAGGCAGCTAAAACGACCGCCTTGTAACCAGCCAGCGACGCCTGTGAGGAAAGCGTGTCCATCGACTGTGCTCTTGAAATTCGCGGCAGTAGCTCAAGAGCTATAGTCGTTACTCCACGTTTGGCTAGGGCTTCCATTAGAGCCTGGTTTTTGTAGGCATAGACATATCCAACCAAGACCGCTTTCTGGTCAATTAGAGCAACCTCTTCGGTCGTCGGTGGTTGAACTTTGAAAACAACATCGGCCCCTGCATATACATCCGATGCCGAACCTACTAATACTGCACCAGCCTTGACGTAATCATCATCCGAAAAGTGTGCTGACTCCCCCGCACCCTTTTGAACCACGACTTCGAACCCAGCGCCACGAAGCTTTGCTACCGTTTCCGGTACCGCAGCGACCCTCGTCTCACCGGGTGTGATCTCAGCGGGAATCGCTACTTTCACTACCTAGTCTCCCACTCGCTATTAGAAGGCGGACTTCCCCACCTGAGGTGACATCATAGATGTCTCTACATCTGAAGAACCGGGTGCAACGGCCATTTATGACATTTGATCTTGTCAAATTTGGACCACAACTCGGTTTAACAAATGAAACACTGGATCGCTAGATCCCCTGCCAACCTCCGAGAAGCCCTCCATTACCCATAAATGACGATAAACAGCCACTCGCCAAATCGCATCGAACGGCGGCAGAAATGAACTTAGCCAAACTTTGCCACCCTGGCCACTTTGCCCTTCGTATTCATCGCTCTTAGAAATAAAGCGACCATTGTGGATGAAAGAGACAAGGAGAGCTTACCCCGATGGTCGGTAGGGTCTAGGTTATCCTTACCTTGAAGTCGTGGCATCTCAATTTGTGCAAGGACCTAGTCCAGTTTGATAAAAAGCTCATCGGGGACGATCGCCGGTCCCGCAACTATTTCCCATCCAGTTTGATTACGGCTGAAAAGGAACCAGTTACCAAGGTCAGATCTTCTGAGTTGAAAGTCCCCACAGCTGACTTCACCGGTGGTCGTCACGACTTCTGGCAGTGCCACCTCGCTCGAAAATGAAAGTCGTGCGTAAAAGTTGGTGAAGGCCCTTTGTGCCATAAGGCTCGATTTTTTGCTCAGCTTTGTCCCCTTGATAAAGGTTTTTACTCCTTCATCTGAAGCCAAGCTATATGCGGCGATCAGATCTTGAAGGTTTTCCCCAATCATCGATCGATCAGTCGACAACTCTCCTCTTCTGGAGCTGTCGTAACCCTCGGCGACAAAACGTGCAATGTTAACTTCACCAAGGGTGCTCAGCCCCGGATTCCTGTCTGTCTTTAGTAAATCATGGGCGCGACCTGCGGCGAAGTCCAGAATCGAGGTAACTCCTTGTCTATCGTCCACTCCATTTGGCGAAGGTCGGAAAGTGGTGAATTCATCGATCGGCCGCTCGGCCTCGCTCGACCACCTGCCTAAAAGGTCAGTTAGCAGCTCTAAATTGCTATCTTGGTTTGCTAGCTCAGAACCGAAGTTCTCCAGTGGTATAAAGTTGTCGCAAAAAGCAGGCTCTCCTGGTTGGCTCGGGACAGCTTTGGTGCGCACTTTTCTCAACCGGTCCACCAAAGGAATCTTCTCAATGCCTCGAAGCAGTAATAGCTGAAATGGATCAGACTCCAGCTCTTCCGAGAAGGCGTAACACAGTGCTGCGGCGTGTTTACAAGGATCGGCCCAATCCGGACAGCTACAGGAGAAGGAAAGTTCGCCCGAAGACGGTAAGAGCGGTACTTCCTCCTTCTCCAGCTCCTGCTCGAGCTCGATAGGTACTTCTCCCGCCAATAGAGCAGCTAAAAAGTCGACCCGACTTCCCATGATCTGAATTATTACCTCGAGCGATTCCTGGTTGTAGGTCTTCAGAAAGAGCTTCGTAGAGTATGGGAGGGGTCGAGATCCAATTACTGAGGCTCCGACAACTCCAATGTTGACGGACTCGATATTTACCGCCCCTTTTCGTGCGTATGTCCTCCCTCTAGGCAGGCGGTTTGCGTCGTGCACAGCTCTCTTTGAAAGAGCACCCCACCAAGCCTGTGACCACCACTGCTTGGCGGAGAGATTTTTGGTCTTTCTTGGAGGGGAACTAGCCATTAGAACTTCGGTCGGACAAAGAAACTAACTCGGTTAACTCATCGTCATCTAATTCTGTAATCCACTCTTGCGATGATCCAAGGACTGAATCGGCAAGCCTTCGTTTCCTGGCTATCATCATCGAAACCTTTTCTTCAATTGACCCCTCCGAGACCAACTTGTGCACTTGCACGGGTTTGAATTGGCCAATGCGGTAAGCCCGATCGGTGGCTTGATCCTCGGTAGCCGGGTTCCACCAACGGTCGAAATGAATCACATGGGAGGCAGCGGTAAGGTTTATTCCAGTTCCTCCAGCCTTTAACGAGAGAATCATCACCGGAAAGTCACCCCTTTGAAAGCTCTCTACCATATTGCCTCGCTTCTTTGCGTCCAGTCCCCCATGGAAGAATTCGGCTTTAATTTCCCTTTCCAAAAGGCGACGCTCGATTAAACGGCCAGCCTGAACAAACTGGGTGAATATGAGGCACTGTTCACCCTCGTCCATCACCAACTCTACGATCTCCAGCAGGGCTTCGAGTTTTCCCGATCTTCCCGGGAGTGGTCCAGCCTCTCTTTGAAATTGCGCCGGGTGATTGCAGATCTGCTTAAGTGAAGTCAATAGTGATAGGACCAAGGCGCGTCTTAAATTTCCGTCGGACATTTTGATTTCAGCTAGGGCTTCCTCCACAACTGCCCGGTACAGGCTCACCTGCTCGGCGGTCATCTGGACCAGCTGCTCCGTTTCGGTCTTCTCTGGTAGCTCCGGCGCTATTGAAGGATCTGATTTCTTTCGCCTTAAAAGGAACGGACCGATTTGAGCAGCTAGCTGCTTCGCAACACGTTGATCGTTGCGCCTTTCAATCGGCACAACAACCCGTTCATAAAAGCGCTTCCAATTGCCAAATAAACCGGGAAGTACAAAGTCTAGAATTGCCCACAAGTCCGATAGTCGATTCTCGACCGGCGTGCCGGTAAGGGCTATTCGATTTGACGACCTAATTTCCCTAATTGCCCTTGCGGTCTTTGAAAA
>JAJZCF010000065.1 GCA_021846265.1 Actinomycetes bacterium
CAAATCCGTCACAGTCAATCGGTTTGAACGGTAATTCCTGAGCTGGATCAATGCTGGCTCAAGTCTGGCGTAGGGGATCAGATGAGGGGCTCCCAAAAAACTAAGCAAATCGTAATGTGAGATATTCTTCCAAAATAGGCTACGGAACCCTAGGCGAGCATCGCTGATTGTACAGCACTCGCCGCCGAGGATGACCCAGACTGCAAGGTGGATCGTAGATCGGTTGCAAACTGGGTCATGTCCTGTAGTCGGGTAAGCATGTCCTTAATTTTTGGGCTAATAAACAGATCGCCACCAAAGTAGCCAATCAGCAAAAAAATGGCACGAAGATGTAGTAACCGTGCAGAAATGCAAATAGGGCGAGCACAATTGCAGGGCCAGTCGGTATCAGGACAAATTGCCAAGTGCGGTCCGGTGAAGATAACGTGATCGACGGCCACTTCGTGTTACCAGAGTCACTTAGGCAATAGTTTCGCCAACAGTACGATCGGGTTTCACAAACGCCCCTTGGTGGGCGAGGGGGGACTTGAACCCCCACATCCTTTCGAATACAGGAACCTGAATCCTGCGCGTCTACCAATTCCGCCACTCGCCCGTAATGACAGAGTAAAACTAGCCGCTCAAACGAGTCAATGATGCACTTGACCTAGAAAGCATAACTTCAGGCCAGAGTTAGATCTTCTGGCTAGATTAGTTGAGGTGGGATTGCGAGATTTCGAGTTGCGAATTGAGAACTTGTTCGAGTCTACCTTTGCGAAGGCTTCTCGCAGAGGAGTTGAACCGGTCGAGATTGCTAAGCGCGTGATTCGTGAAGTAGATCAGAATACCATGTCTGGAGCGAAATATGCGCTCGCTCCAAACGTCATCGAAGTGTCCTTGGCACCAGCAGATTACGCTAACTTGGAACCAGTCATGAAGTCGATAAAGGCCGAATTGCTAGTTCTTCTCAAAGAGCACGCAGCGGGGTCAGAAATAAGATTTGTTGGACCTCTTTCAGTTGATGTTTTTTTGGACCAGGAACAGAAATTCGGTTCAATTATCGTCGAGTGCGACTTTAACGAAGACTCAGAATATCAAGAGAAGATGGTACTACGTTTCGAGGGCGGTTCTTCTGTGGTTTTGAGCGACGAGTTGGTTTCGATCGGTAGGATGCCGGGCAGCACCGTAGTGATCGAAGATCCAAAGGTATCCCGTTCGCATGCTGAGTTATTTGTCTCAGACCAAAAGGCATTTGTTCGGGACCTGGGTTCGACAAATGGTACTTTTGTCAATGGTGTCAGGATTAAAGATGTAGTTCAACTCAGAGATGGTGACCAAATAGTTTTCGGGCGAACCCAGGGGATTTTCGAGGTCCAATAGCACTGTGCCGATTCCACTTCAAGAACTTCTAAAGTATGTCGTGATCATACTGCTCTGGTTGCTGTTTCTCCGTATATCGAGGGCAGCATGGGTTGAGATGCGCTCGGAAACTAAGAAGTCAAAGTCGGCGACCACGAGGGCGACGGTCACAAGTCCGACGGTCACAAGGGCAGATTCGCCGGTATCAGCACCAAATGTCTCGATGGCCCGAGAGACGGTTGATCGATCCGGAGCCGGGATTCAAAGCGCCCAAGGGACAAGGGAACTATTTTTGATCCGATTGGATGGTGACGTTCCCAGGGATAGATTCCCAATTGGGAGGGAAATCACCCTCGGCAGGTCGGAGGGGTGCAGCGTCAAACTCGACGACTCCTTCGTTTCAGGTATTCACGCCCGAGTCTTTATGGAAGGTACAGAGTTGTTGATTACCGACCTGTCCTCGACCAACGGTACTTTTGTCAATTCACAAAGAATCACGAAGTCGCGAAAGTTAGCGGTAGGGGACACGATTATGGTCGGCCAGAACCAGTTCGTGGTGGGCATCTGATGCGACTGGAGTGGGGGGCCGCCACCGATCGTGGACTGGTGAGGACTATGAACCAAGATTCCATGGTCGCCAACGGGAAGATCTTTGCGGTAGCCGATGGAATGGGTGGGCACCTTGGGGGCGAAGTAGCCTCAAAGATAGTCGTCGACTTCCTAACCAAACTGGAAGGCTTTGCCGGAAAGCAAGGTCTTTTCGAGGCGGTTAAAGAGGCTAATGTAGCCGTATTTGAGCATTCGCTAACTACCCCGGAGCTATCGGGCATGGGCACCACCCTCACGATGCTGGTGCCCTTCGAGGCGGACGACGAATTTGATCGGGACCTGATCGAGATCCTTTCGGTAGGGGATTCCAGGGCGTACCTGCTACATGACCTCGATCTGATACAAGTCACCGAGGACCACACTTACGTAGGTGAACTTTTGCGGTCGGGGCGAATCTCCGTGCAAGACGCTTCGATGCACCGGGCAAAACACGTTCTAACTAGGGCAGTTGGAGTTGAACCCGATATCGAGGTTGACCTCTGGGAGATACAACCTTATGCGGGCGACGTAATCCTTTTGTGTTCGGACGGGCTTACGAATGAATTGGTCGAACCACAGATTCGAAAGACACTGATCGAACATACTGATCCGCAATTGGCGGCCCAGGAACTCGTGAGCATGGCCAAAAAAAGCGGCGGCAGTGATAACATCACCGTCATAGTTGTCCGGGTCGTAGAAGCCTCCCCGGTAGCCCCCGTCGAGGGGGCGACTGCCGGCCGGGGTATCGATTCGGTAGCGCCTCTGGATCGCAAAGGCGCTAGCCCGAACGAAGCGCGCTCCAAGACCCCACTATCAAGGATTACTATATCTACCAATACCAAGCGGACTGCAACAACGGCCATCCCAACTCCGATTCCTAGGCGTGAGGTGCAGCGGACGTCGCTGGCTCTAAAGATACTTAGGACGACACTCTTCCTCTTGGCGGTAACGGTCGTCGCCGGGGTCGTCGCCGGGGTCGTGGATATCTACGCCAAGAACTCCTACTACGTGGGCTCGTCCGGGAAGTACGTCGCGATCTATCAGGGGCGCAAGGGTGGTGTTTTATGGTTCGATCCGAAGCTCGTAAAGGTAACGAGCGTCGCAGTAGCGTCGGTAAATCAAGCTCGGCAGGTCGAGTTGAGCAGCGGAGTAGTGGAACCCTCGCTTGCCGCGGCGAACCTCTTCATCTCGAATTTGATGTCCGAGGTGAAGAGTCAAAAGCAGTTCCAAAGCTCTCCTACCACGGTTGGAAGTGGATAGCTTATGGATAGGCGTATATCTCAGATAGGCTTAGTACTCCTATTTCTCTTTGGGGCCCTTTTTTTACAGCTAAACAACCTTCAGGTTCTCCAAGCCAAGAAGTTGGCAAATGCCCCGGGAAATGTAAGGCAGGTAATTAACGCTTTCTCCCTACCTAGAGGGGCAATTCTGACCGGGGATGGAAAGGTGATCGCAGAATCCAAACCGGTCAACGACGCATACCACTACTTGCGGGTCTATCCTTATGGGACCCTCTATGGTGACGTAACCGGCTTCTATTCGATCGATTACGGAGTCACCGGTATCGAGGCGGCATACAACAAATATTTGACCGGCCACTCCCCGACGATTCGCTCGCTGACAGACCTGCTGAACTCTACCTACGTCACTGATTCAGTCACAACGACTATCTCGTCAACTTTGCAGAGTGTTGCTGAGTCCGCACTTGGGAACCGAAAAGGAGCGGCCGTCGTAATCCAGCCGAGCACTGGGGCAATTCTCGCCATGGTCTCAAATCCGGGCTACGACCCTACCCCACTGGCTTCACACTCCGGTGCTACCGAACAGGCGGCGTGGAAGTCACTTATATCGAACCCTAATCAGCCGCTATTGAATAGGGCAATCTCCAGGGCTTACCCCCCTGGATCCTCCTTTAAGATAGTTACGACTTCTGCGGTATATGACCACGACCCTTCGATCGCATCGATCAATTTTCCCGCAGTTACCCAGATTCCCTTGCCTTTGACCACTCATACACTTCACAACTATGCATACGAGAGCTGCGGTGGAACCATTCCCTTGCTCCTGAAAGTTTCCTGTGACACCGGTTATGCTCAGGTCGGTCTCAAGCTGGGCGCTGCTAATCTCTCCAACGAAGCGGCCTCTTTTGGCTTTAACCAGATACCACCTCTCGATATAGGAGGCGCAGCGGCTTCGACCTTTCCACCGGCTTCTTTTTTCAATCGTAACCTTCCTCAGCTCGCCTATTCTGCGATAGGGCAGGGTAACGTCAGCGCCACCGCACTTCAGATGGCCATGGTGGGCGCTGCGGTAGCAAATGGAGGTCTCATGATGGCACCGCATCTGATGTACCAGATAAGAAATTCTCAAGACCAAGTAATCAAGCAGTACCAACCAAAGGTTTATAAGGTCGCGACCTCTCCATCTACAGCGAGCATCGTGACCTCAGAGATGGAAGGCGTTGTCCAAGGTGGAACGGCATCTGGAATCGCAATTCCTGGCGTGAAGATAGCAGCCAAGACTGGTACTGCGCAGACGACCCTGGGTACGGGTTCAACGGTATCTGGCGCAGACAACTGGATGGTTGCTTTTGCACCCGCCAACGCTCCAACTATTGCCGTAGCGGTAGTGGTTCCAAAGCAGGCGGGGCTAGTAGGAATATCAACGGGAGCGACTCAGGCCGGCCCGGTAGTTAAAGCGATATTGCAAGCGGCGCTTGGCGTCGGGTAATTAGGGACAGGTAAGAGATGGCTGGCATTTTGGAATCGCCTTACGGCGGAAGATACGAGGTAATTCAAAAGCTTGCGCGCGGAGGTATGGCGGAAGTATACGAAGCCAAGGACAACCTGCTAGATCGACGCGTCGCGCTTAAAGTTCTGTTTCCCGAGCTCTCGACTAATGAGGCTTTCGTCGAACGATTCAGGCGAGAAGCACAGGCCGCAGCTAACCTTTCGCATCCAAATATCGTTTCGGTCTACGATTGGGGACACGCCGACAGTACCTACTTCATCGTCATGGAACTCGTGGAGGGCAAAACCCTCTCTAGGGTGATCAAGGAAAAATCTCCGCTCGATCCCAAGGCCGCAGCTGCGATTGCGGCTGATGTTGCGGCTGCACTCTCCTTCGCACACAAAAATGGCGTCGTCCATCGCGATATCAAGCCCTCTAATGTCCTCATCACCCCCGACGGGCAGGTTAAGGTCGCCGATTTTGGCATTGCTCGCGCACTATCGGGCGATTCGGAGTTGACACAGACTGGATCGATAATGGGGACTGCAACCTACATCTCCCCCGAGCAGGCGCAGGGTGGCGAGCTCGATCTTCGAAGCGACATCTACTCTTTAGGGGTCGTACTCTACGAGATGGCAACCGGTGGCGTTCCCTTCACCGGAGAGACCCCTTTGGCCATCGCCTATCAGCACGTGCGGGAACCGGTGCCTTCGGCTCGGAGGTTCAATCCGGCAATACCCGTTGACCTAGATCTGATAATAACCAAAGCGCTACAGAAAGATCCATCCGACAGATACCAGACTTCGGCCGAAATGCGGGCGGACCTCAACCGATTTGAACAGGGGAAAGAGATAGAATTTGCAAAAACCTCGAGGGACGACGCCACCCGTTCGATGTCTCGAGTTCCAAAGATCATAACGATATCCGATGAGCCGGAAACTATTACTTTCGAGCCGATTACCGATTTTTCTTCCGACAGAAAAATGGGTGCCGGAATGATTGTTCTTATCGGCTTCCTGACGATTCTGATACTCGCCGGGGTGGTTTTCTTGGGAGGAAGCGCTCTAGGTCTATTCAAAAAGACGACTTCCCAAACTGCCTCCTCTTCGACGCAGATTTCAGTTCCGGCCGTGGTCGGTCAGCAGCTCGGCTCGGCAGAACAAAGACTCTCTGGTCTGGGACTTAACATTAACACCACCTACTCTCAATCGACCAAAGCCGCAGGGATCATAACCTCACAGAACCCTAGTGGCGGAGCATCGGTACAAAAAGGTTCGACGGTAAACCTTGTCGTCTCTACCGGTCAGGCGATGATTAATGTTCCCACCGTTACAAAAGTAAATATTTCGACCGCCGAAACAACCCTGTTGAATGCCGGTTTCAACGTGTCTACCAGCTATGTGGCAGACAAACTTCCCTTGGGGAGCGTTGTGAGTCAGAGTCCTACTGGGGGTTCAAGCGCCGCAAAAGGTTCGACGGTAAACCTTGTCGTCTCAAATGGACCGGCTCAGGTTACAGTGCCCAACGTGGTCGGTCAGCAGCTCGCGCAGGCGGCCAATACCCTAGGGACGGTGCAACTATCGGTGGGGACAGTATCTTACCAAGATTCTCTCCAAGCACAAGGAGTCGTACTAGACACAACGCCCGGACCCGGTTCGACCGTAGCGCCTAATTCCGCCGTGGATCTCATCGTATCAACCGGGAACGCCCCTGGATCCTCTACTACGACTACCACGACGCCAGGGGCTACTACGACTACGGCTCCTACTACTACGACTACCACGACGCCAGGGGCTACTACGACTACCACGACCACGGCTGCCCCGGCCGGCTAACCCGAGATCCGTGGTCAGACCTTAGTCAAAGTCATTTCCAAGAAGTTGCGCACTATGGTTCTCCCCTGTTCGGTCAAGATCGATTCCGGGTGGAACTGCACTCCTTCGATGGGGTATTCTCTGTGTCTGACACCCATGATGTAACCGTCGTTGGAATGTGCGCTGATTTCAAGTTCTAACGGAACCGAGCTAGGTTCTATGACCAACGAGTGGTACCTCGTCGCTCTAAAGCCTTGGGCCATGCCAGCGAAGACACCCTTTGAGTCGTGGGTGATTTCAGAAGTCTTTCCATGCATGAGGATTTTTGCCCGCACAATCTCGGCGCCGAATACTTCTCCAATGCATTGGTGTCCTAGGCAGACACCAAAAGTAGGTATCTCTTTCGAAAGGCTGCTCAGTATTTCATTCGAAAGCGTTGCCTCCCTTGGGTGGCCCGGACCAGGAGAGATGAGTATCCCATCTGGTTTTAGGGCAGCGATCTCCTTCATGTCAATCTTGTCTGCCCTAAAGACGATAGGGTTAGCTCCAGTTTCGCCTATATATTGGACCAGGTTATAAACGAAAGAGTCGAAGTTGTCTATGACGACTATCTTCTGTTGGGAGAGGTAGTCGCTGAAATCCGTATCATGCGCAGGGGCATTGTTCGGCCGATTTGAGTCCATATATAGATCCTAGACAGGTGGGGTATTTGTAATGAGTCCTAAGTCGAAGACGCGTCGATCTTCAAAGGGCCCGACGCCGCCAAAGGCAAATAAACAATCCCAGAAAACTTCGGACAAGAAGGTGGCCGCCTCGGCGGGCCGTTACACCGCCCCCACGCCACGGAAGTTTAGAAAAAGTGACCCCCGGAAGCTCTACCTGATCTTCGGCCTCTTGGGGTTGGGTGTGGTACTTATCCTCCTTAACTATCTGGATGTTCTTCCAGGTGGAGTATCGAGTTGGTACCTGTTGGTTGGCCTGGCTCTCATTTCTGGCGGATTCTTCGTAGCTACCGGTTATCGGTAGCCTCATAGCAGCAGCGGCATTGCAAAATTACCACTGCATCGGATGAAGCTGAAGAGCATCTGGTTGCAGGAATTCCAACCAAGTGGGCCGCACTTTTGTCCGAAGCAGTATTGTCGATGAGATTGCCCGATCTAGCTTGGCCTAGCTTTTGATTCACAAAGTGTGCTAAATGGCACCACCGCAGAGACTCACGTCAATCCACTCGGTAGCGAAGCACCAAATGGTAGTCTTTTGTTGACTTCGACGGTTTAGCTAGATTATGAGGAGGCTTCAACCGTGAGCAGGCGGCGCCTCTTTATCCTTCTTGAGCTGACGGTATGGTACCTGCCTATCCTAATTTCCTTGCTTTTTCAGGCTAACTTGACCGGCTGGACCGGCTACATACCTCTGGTCAGCGGTCTCCCTGGTTCATCGATCGTGCGATTTCCGAAGACTTTCCTGCTGGTTCCACTACTGCTGGTCGGACTCTTGAGCATCAAAAAGAAGCGCCCAGCAATCATTGCCAGTTCGTTAGTGGTTATCGCCTTAGCGGCATCGTTCATATTTCTGTATATCCAGTCAAACTCAGCACCAAATGGATACCAAGTGGCCGCCCATACTTCGATCTCTCTGTACTTAAATTTCGGCTATCCGGATTCCGGCGTCGCTCTTATTTCGATATTTCTATCGTGGCTAGCGACAGTTGGCCTCTCTTTGACTCCGTTTTTACAAGATAAGAGCTGAAAGTCGATCGACTCGATCGACGAACTCACCCAAGAGATCTGTGAGGGACTAAAAGACTATATTCCAGCGGTATCCATCTTGTGCTCTATTCCAGTGACATCAAGGACCGCTGTCCTGTGGTCATCGCTGATACCGGAAGTGACACGTCGAGGTCTCCAACCTTTGATCACCCGTGCACCTGGACCGGGGTCGCACCGGCAACCCATGAGTTGGCCAGATGTAAAAGGCTGGCTGGTAGGTGTAACGGTACTCCATAGCTGGAGTAAACTTTGATTAAATCGTTCCGAGCAGCAACACACACGAAAGGCTCCTACTACTCAACCCAAAATGTTTGTATCGCTAAGCACATAGGAGGCAAAGAAAACAGCAGTTGCTGTCGTACGGTCAATCTTCGATACAATTTGGACCTAGCCACCAATGGCACCTTATAGGTCGAATAAGGGGTCGACTACTCCGATCGTCGTAGGTGATCGAGCCATCCAGGCCAAGAAGCTCGCCAGCAGCTTGGCGACTCTGGGCTTCGAGGTTACTATCATCCAGGCAATCACCTAGAACCAACGCTGGCCGAGCTTGAGCCCAAAGCCTCATGTTCTTTTGTAGTGTTTACCCCGAGGTGACGAAGCTAAGCGGTTCGGCCACCAAGATCACGGAATATCGCGCAATTCTATGACCAACTTGGTAGCAATTTCTCTAACCAAACCAATGCGGTTCAGATCTCTAACGCCGATGACATGGCAGTCTCGCAAGCTCCGATTACCCATGGCCGGAATGCATTACAATCCAGTGTTTGCTAGGCTCGCCAAAGATGGGTCATTGGTTGGTGTGCCCTGCGGTCGGGCCAAGTTGAGTCAAGCGTTTTCAGAGTGGAAGAATGGAAGGTTAATTGGAAGTCGCCGTCGAAGTTAGAGATCTAAAGAAGAGCTTTGGAGCCGTCGAAGCATTGCGTGGGGTCAGCTTGTCGGTAGAGCGGGGAACGGTGCTCGGCCTGCTCGGACCGAATGGTGCAGGCAAGACTACAGTTATCAAAGTCCTTACCACCCTTTTGCGTCCGGACTCCGGTTCTGTTTTTATCGAGGGCTGCGACGTTTTAGCTGACCCAGCTAAGGTGCGTCACTTGATCGGACTTGCGGGCCAAAGTGCGGCAATTCAAGAGGAGTTGACGGGGCGGGAAAATCTAGAGATTATGGGCAGGCTCTATCACTTGAATAAAAGTAGCTCGCAGACAAGAGCTCAAGAGTTGCTCGAACGCTTTGATCTAGTCGAAGCTGGAGATCGACCTAGCAAGACTTATTCGGGAGGAATGCAAAGGCGGCTTGACCTGGCCGCTAGCCTCGTTGGTCGGCCCTCGGTGCTTTTCTTGGATGAACCCACGACTGGCCTCGATCCACGGGCGCGTATCGGAATGTGGGGAGTAATCAGGGATCTGGTCGAAGAAGGAACTACCCTTTTACTCACGACGCAGTACCTAGAAGAGGCCGACGTGCTTGCCGACCAAATAGTAGTGATAGATCAGGGTAGAGTTATCGCTACTGGAACGTCGGGTCAGCTCAAAGATCGAGTGGGTGGAGATGTACTGGAATTTACGGTCGTCGACCCAAACCGTCTAGAAGATGCCAAGCGAGCCGTCATAGATCTGTCCATGACTGAACCGATCTTAGACCCGAAATCGGCGAAGGTCTCCGTGGGGGTTGGCCAGTATGGCACAAACGCGCTAGCCAATGCGGTGCGAAACCTTGACTCCGTTGGCGTGGAAGTCGAGGGGCTGTCACTGCACCGGCCGTCGTTGGATGATGTGTTTCTTGCAATTACAGGACATGCCGCCAGCGGCGCAAATGAAGATGGCGCGATCACTCGAGGTCGAAAGGGAAGAAGATCGACCTCCAAAAGTCGAAACGAGGTAGTCAATGACTAATCAAAAAGTCAAGGACATCCCAATGGTAACGGAATGGACCTCGCTGGACAAGCTTCGTTACGGCATAGGCGATGCCCTGATTGTATCGAAGCGGGACCTTCTGGTTTGGCTACGCGTTCCGGCCTTTATTTTTTTTACGATAGTGCAGCCCGTTATGTTCGTTCTGCTTTTCCGTTATGTCTTCGGTGGAGCAATTGCCGTCTCCGTGCCGGGCGGCTACGTTGACTATTTGATGCCTGGGATAATCGCCCAGTCAGCGGCCTTTGCTTCATTCGGCACGGCAATAGGCCTTGCTCGTGAGATTCAATTAGGGGTAATCGACCGATTTCGCTCCATGCCGATGGCAAGGTCTGCTGTCCTATTAGGAAGGCTCATCGCCGATACGATTCGACTAGTCGTTACAGTCCTAGTAATACTGCTAGTCGGATACGCAGTTGGCTTTAGATTTCATAATGGAGTGGGCCCCGGCATTCTGATGCTCCTACTTGGAACCATCTTTGGGGTCGCCATCTGCTGTGTTTCGGCCTACTGTGGCCTCGTTTTTAAAAATGAGGAGACCGTTCAATCCTTCGGCTTGGCTTGGCTATTCCCATTGACCTTTGTCTCCTCGGCCTTCGTGCCCGTTGGTTCTATGCCGGGTTGGCTCCAGGTCTTCGCTAAGCATCAACCGGTAACAATAGTGATTAACGAAATGCGAGCTCTCGCTCTTGGTGGACCTGCAGTCAGGGGTGGCATCGAAAGTGCTCTGTGGCTGATTGCCATTATTGCCGTTTTTATTCCGTTAGCCGTTCGTTCGTATCGGCGTGTTTAATCGAAGCTTATTGCCTCGGCCAGTTCGATTGAACATAGAGAACAAGGCGATTTAGTTAAATAAAGCCAGAAATGCTTACCCGTCGACTAACCCTAGAAATGTCGCTCATTCCCCGGGTCCAGTAGTACGGATTACATATCATGAGGCTGAACTCGACCAAAGCCGAGTTCAGCCTCGAATAAAAGCGGCTTAAATTGGTATCCTATCAAGCACCCAGCGGTTGTCTCCTACAATCGTCCTCTTCCAAGGACTCTCGGATCAGAGCCTTTCGATGATCGTTGCGTTCGCTAGGCCTCCGCCTTCGCACATCGTCTGTAGCCCAAAACGGCCGTTGGTTCTCTCTAACTCATTCAGCAGGGTAGCTAATAACTTGGTACCCGAAGCACCTAAGGGATGACCCAGTGCGATAGCACCACCGTTGACATTGACCCGTTCCATATCTGGATGGATCTCTTTTTCCCAAGCGAGAACGACAGAAGCGAATGCCTCGTTGATCTCGATTAGATCGATATCTTCTATAGTCAGTTTGGCTCGCTCGAGAACCTTCTTGGTCGCCGGGATTGGGCCGGTGAGCATTGTAATGGGATCTACTCCCGCAAGGGCGAATGAGTGAAATCTTGCCCGAGGGGTCAGTCCGAGCTCGCTAGCCTTCTCCTCGCTCATGATTAAAACAGCAGATGCTCCGTCGGTGATCTGAGAGGAGTTTCCGGCGGTAACTTTGCCACCCTCTTTAAATGCCGGCTTGAGACCGGCCAGTGCCTCGATGGTCGTGCCAGGACGAACACCCTCGT
>JAJZCF010000066.1 GCA_021846265.1 Actinomycetes bacterium
TGTGAGCCCACCGGCAGGTTCGACCTCTAGGGCGGTTACAACCCCGTCCTGCAGGATAGCCGCGTAGCGCCTAGACCTGTTTCCCATCACGGAACCGTGGGCATCTAGCACTAGGCCAGTAGCGGCAGCAAACTCACCGTTGCCATCGGCAAGTAGGGTGACTTCGTCTCCAATGCCTTGAGACTCCCCCCAAGCCTTCATGACGAAGGGGTCGTTTACCGAGACGCAGAAAACCTTGTCGACGCCTTTGGCTTTGAGTTCTTCAGAGCGAATTACAAACCCTGGGAGGTGGTAGTCGGAACAGGTCGGCGTGAACGCTCCAGGCACACCAAACAGCACGACCTTGCCCTTTCCGAGTATCTCGGAAGTCTTGATCTTTGTTGACTCACCCTTTTCGATCGCAACGATCTCGACCGTTGGAATCTCGTCGCCTACCTGAATTGTCACGTTAACTCCCTCATGTGCTTTTGTAAGTTTGGGATTTTTTTCTCTCCTAGTCAAGAACCAACAAAGCCGTCAGGTTATGCCGCGTTTGTACAAATTGATTCGTAGGCGCCGATCCATTGTCAGTCGGCAAAGCGAGCTTTGCCAGCATGAATAGGGCAGTTCGAAGTTTCTGGGTGCAGCTGCCGATTAAATTATCCTATTTCGAGTCTCCGTAATACTTGTGATTTTGCGCTCAACCCAGCGACTTGCCAGCCACGGCCCAATCTTCTGGCGGGACTTCATAAATCACCACGCTGATCGCCTCGATAGATACATTTAGGGTGCTCTGAACCGCCTCGGTTAATCTCCTTGCAAGGAGCCTCTTGTCATCCGCGCTGGTTCCCTCAAACATCGATACTTGTATAAGCGGCATAATGCTCTCGTTTCAAACAACCTAGGTATTCCTAGGTATCCTCTTCTTTTCGCTCTTCAGGCGGTGAATCCTCCCCGGTTCCAACCCTTAGAACCGGACTCTGCGGGTCGACACCATTGGTGTTGTTTCCCGCAAGCCATGTCTGTCTTGGTTCATTTGGAGTCCCGCCGCAAGCGGTAGTATCTCCTTCGGTAACACGAGCATGGACACCATCATTGGCGGTCTCTATTGAGACACTCGCATCTCCAGTACCACTTTCCAATCGGCGTTGGAACCTCAGGTCAAGAAGGTTCTTTGCGCCTTGGTAGGGAGTGTAAAGGGTGACCTCACGGTCGCTTGCCCTTGTTATCAGGTTAATGGCAGCTACCTGGTCTGCACCATCCTGATGCCCGCAATTGCGGCAGCGAAACACGATCTTTATTGCGATTATCCTTATAGATATAACCGCAATCTGGTTTGGGATATCTTTGGTTGACGTTGAGCGACGCTTCGATTTAGTCTGTGGGGCATCCGTGACGACACTAAAGCTGATTGTGGGTTTGTATAGCTGCGTTGTCGTTGGCTTTGGAGTCCAAATAAATAGGATCTTTTCGATTCGTCTTAGCAGATTACGAGGTGGCCCCCAAGAGATGCCAAGAAGCACCGTGGCCCTAATTGCATCAGGCGATCCCGAATTTGCGAAGCTGAATTGTTGGCTGGAAAACTCAAATTCTCATCGTGCAACGAGGCCTCAGACGAATGGGCTGTGTTGGACGAGCCAACCGAGCTGCGAGTCCGAAATTGGACGAATCGGGAGTTTTACACTTAATTTGACGAGGGCGCAAAAAAAGGGGGGAAGATCCTTCCCTGTAACGTACAAAGGCCGGGTTTCACCTCGGCCAACATTTAAACTCAACTCCCACTTTTGGGAGGAATTGTCGAAAAGTGGATTCTGCGCAATGAATATTTCCAAAGTCTTTCAGGAAATTTATATTCTGTGCGAAGGCAAGGATCAATACACTACTACCTGGTAATTAGTCTGGCTTTATTTTTTAGAGAGTGCTCCTTTTGACTAGTAGCAGCGGAATCATTTGCTTTAAAGTTCATTAATGTGGTTCATAAGAGCACGTCACTTGGCAATTTGTTTCTAACGGAAGCTAGATCGGTTACAAATCAAACCATACTAAAACGTGCTAAAACTCATTTATTGCATCATCCCAGCTAGATGACTTACTGTGCCGATTTTGACAAGTTTGTTTCTCACGGTAGCTGTTTAGGCCAAAAGTTTTTATCCGCCAGGTCCGGTATTCTGGCACTATGTGATAGATTTAGTGGCGTGGTTTTCTCCCGCTTTTAGTGGCTGAGGCTTCCGACCGCATGAGGATTTGTGGCAAAGTCCTATGCACAATGTGTTGGAAGCTCTGGTCAAGCGAGAGGGACCATGTTTGATGCGGACAAGTGTTTCCGTAGCTAGTAATTGCAATAGGGAAGGTTTCAAGGGGCAAATGGGACTATCGCTTAAAAAGCGAGGCGCGACTTTAGTTGCTGGAGTTGCCGTGGCATCAATGGTGCTAGCGGCATGTGGCAGCGGGTCGTCCTCATCTTCGGGGACAACGGCAGCACCGACGAAGGTTGCCGGAGGAACGGCATACTTCGCTGAGGGGCCTGGGGCACCTCCGAACTATATATTTCCGATGACGCCGGGTCAGTTTTTCTCGATCAACAATCTGGCACAGTTCCAGATTCTTATGTATAGGCCGCTGTATTTCTTCGGAGTAGGACAGCAGGCAGTGATCAACAACTCTCTGAGCTTGGCTAATCCGCCTGTCTATTCGAACAATAATCAAACCGTTACGGTTACCCTAAAGCCATACGTCTGGTCTAACGGTGAGCCGGTGAGCGCTCGTGACGTAGTGTTTTGGATGAACCTCCTCAAGGCCAACACATCTGGTTGGGCCGCTTATGTTCCGGGATCGTTCCCCGACAACGTCACTAGCTACCAGGCCACTAGCGCAAATACCGTCGTATTTAATCTGAATAAGAGCTACAACCCAACCTGGTTTACATATAACGAGTTGTCCCAGATCACCCCGCTTCCAATTGCGTGGGACAAGACAGCGGCAACTGATCCGGCTCCGAGTCCTACGGCGGCAAACCTGCCGGACACGACGACGGCCGGAGCGCAGGCGGTATACAAGTTCTTAGATACGCAATCGAGAGACCTTTCTACCTACGCAACCAATCCGATCTGGCAGGTCGTGGACGGCCCATGGAAGCTGTCGTCCTTTACCACCCAGGGCAAGGCGGTCTTTGTTCCGAACGCTAAGTATTCTGGACCAGTGAAGCCGAGTCTCGCGCAGTTTGTCGAGTTGCCGTTCACTACCGATACTGCAGAGTTCAACGTCCTTGCTGCGGGCAATGGTGCTATCACCTATGGGTATATTCCGGTCAATGATCTAGCCCAGAAGGGGCGAATCACCGGCCAGGGCTACACCTTCAACCCATGGTATGACTTTGGTATCAACTACTTTGTGGAGAACTACCACAATCCAGTACTTGGACCGGTCTACTCGCAGCTTTATTTCCGGCAAGCGTTCCAGGAACTGGTAGACCAGCCACAGTGGGTCACTTCTTTCTATAAGGGATTGGCTTCTCCGACTTATGGCCCGGTTCCGACGCATCCGGCTAACCCGTTTGCCGATGCGACTTCAATGACGAATCCTTATCCTTATTCCGTGTCATCCGCAGTGGCTTTGCTTAAGGCGCACGGCTGGACCGTAACACCAGGTGGGGTCGACACATGCACCTCTCCAGGATCTGGAGCGAATCAGTGCGGGGCAGGAGTTGCGGCGGGAACGAAGCTTTCCATGAACCTGCAATACATGTCTGGGGCGACAGCACTAGCCCAGTCGATGCAAGCATTGAAGTCTGCTGCGTCTGAGGCTGGAATACAGATTGCCCTTTCTTCTGCGCCTTTCAATCAGGTGATATCCAATGCAGTTCCTTGTAAGCCGACTGATGCTAGTTGTAGCTGGAACATGGAAAACTGGGGTGGCGGTTGGGAGTACTCTCCTGACAACTATCCGACGGGTGGAGAGCTGTATGCGACCGGAGCCGGATCAAACTACGGCAACTATTCCGATCCTCAAACTGACAGCTTAATAAATGCGACTCACACCTCGGCGAATCCGCAAGCTGCTCTAAATGCATATCAGGATTATCTGGTAAAGCAACTTCCGAACGTATGGCAACCATATCCTCCGTATGAATTGTCAATGATTAGCAACAAGCTCGGTGGAGTGACTCAGAATGCATATCTGGATCTGACACCTGAGACTTGGTACCTGAAGGGCTAGTCTCTTAGTTGGACTTGGGCGCCCTGTTGGGGTTTACTCCAGCAGGGCGCCTTGCTCTGACGATTTGGCTTGCTTAGAACTTTGTTGCTGCTTTTGGAGCGTGAGCAGAATCGGCGGAGTTTATTAGTTATGGTATGGGGCGGTGCTGGCACGGTGGTGTCATTTTTTATGCTTGGGAGAGTATCCTTCGAATGACGGGTTATCTGTTGCGAAGAGTGGGACAGTCGATAATAGTAATTATCGGTGTCACGATCATCGCTTTCTTATTGGAGCACATTCTCCCGGGTGGTCCGGCTAAGGGACTACTTGGTCCAAGGGCTACTCCCGCTCAGATTCAGGCGTTCAATCATCAGTACGGGCTTGATCGTCCGGTTATCGTCCAGTACTGGGACTATGTTTATGGCCTCATGCACGGGAATCTCCAGAGTTCATTTAAGCTCAACGAGCCGGTGACCCAAATATTGCAGAGGGAACTTCCCAAGACGATTCTTTTGGTCGGAACGGCCTTGGTACTTTCGGTCGTTATTGCCATTCCAGTCGGCATCATCCAGGCGGTGCGGAGGAATAAAGCCCTCGATTACGTAATCACCGGGGTATCGTTCGTGCTTTATTCGATGCCGTCGTTTTGGCTCGGGTTGCTGCTAATCATAGCGTTCGCTGAAAAGTTGAAATGGTTTCCCGCTGAGGCGCCACAGGGCGCCACAATCGGTCAGGTGCTCGCCGACCCAAGGGGGCTGGTGCTGCCGATCCTCACCTTGACGCTTATCAACTTTGCTGCCTACTCGCGATACATGAGGTCGTCTGCGATCGAGTCTTTGGCTCAGGATTGGGTCAGGACCGCCAAGGCTAAGGGGCTTTCGCAGAGGGTGATTCTTTTCAAGCACATGCTGAGGAATTCGTTGATTCCTATTGCCACTCTCGTAGGCTTGAGCCTGCCTGGCGTCTTTACGGCTGGCCTTATAACTGAAGCCGTGTTTAACTATCCGGGGACCGGTTTTGATTTTTTCAATGCGGCGGTCAATCAGGACTATCCGCTCCTTCTCGGCATCATCCTGGTGATAGGCGTCGCTACCGTGGTCGGGAATCTTCTTGCCGATCTGGCCTACGCCGTTCTTGATCCTCGCGTTCGTTATGGATGACGAGGGTTTCTCATGCTCGATATTCAATGTTGCTTCGAAGAGATCTGTGACTAGGGGAAGAGTTGACTTTAGCCGATAAGACTGGTGAACTACCAGAGAATGAGCCTTTGGGCGAAGGTGCCCTTCCAGAGGGAGGCGAGGCTTATGTTTCTGGAAGTGCTTGGAGGATGGTTCTTAGGAGCTTTTTTGACAACAAGCTCGCGGTTATAGGGATAACATTTGTCATTTTAATGGTTATCTTTTGCTTCATAGGCCCGCATTTTTATCACACTGACCAGGTGAACACCTCATACAATATAAATTTACCTCCAGGCAAGGGGCATCCCCTGGGCACTGATGAGAATGGGCGCGATGTGCTCGGACGGCTGATGGTCGGGGGGCAGAGTTCCCTAGAAATCGGCTTTGCCGTTGCGATCATCGCCACCGTAATCGGTGTTTTGTACGGTGCAATTTCAGGTTTCATCGGCGGTGTAGTTGACACGGTCATGATGAGACTTGTAGACGTGATGCTTGCGATACCGACCCTGTTTATCTTGATCTACCTTGCCTCTATTTTCAAGCCGACAATCAAGCTTTTGATAGTCGTCATTTCTTTGGTCTCATGGCTGGGGCCGGCTCGATTAGTGAGAGGTGAAGCCTTATCCTTGAGGGTCAGGGAGTATGTGAAAGCCGTCAGAGTCATGGGGGGCGGAAGCAGAAGAATTATTCTGCGGCATATTATTCCCAACACGATCGGTACGATAGTGGTCAATGCGACTTTCCAAGTTGCTGACGCCATTCTGGTCATGGCTAGCTTGAGCTTTCTAGGCCTCGGAATTCCACCACCCGCCGCAAACTGGGGCGGCATGCTATCCAACGGCGTTAACTTCATATACGACGGCTACTGGTGGCTGATCTATCCAGCTGGTCTCGCAATTGTGATAACTGTTGTGGCATTTAACTTTATTGGCGATGCATTGCGGGACGCTCTTGAAGTGAGGCTTCAGAAGAGGTGAGATTCTTCGGCTGACGTTTGCGAGAGATCGAAGCGTCAAGGTCGAAGTGTCGGAGTGGGAATTTGGTGCTGGTGATAAAAGCCCGGCATAAGTTCTACGCCATGGGACGAGTGTCGCGACGAGCCAGCCGTGTGGTTTTGGAGCGACTTAATCACTGAGTGCTATTGTGGGCACAATAAGAGCTGACTAGCAGCCCGAAGAACCGTTTTTTGTCGCGCTAGTTACTCGGTTGCGAACTGGGTTTTTGTAAAAAACACTTCTGTGACGGTGAAACCGGTGGAACGGCACGAGCCGGAGAGCCGAACAAGCACGCGCACTAATCCGATCCGTATAGCTTTCGGGTGCGCGGCCACTACCACCTCAATCGTGACATTAGCCGCCGGCGACTTAAACGCTCCCAAGTGCCATTCCTTAGGCCGCTCTTGGTAATTTATGGCCAAGAGCGGCCTAAGGTCGGCCGTAATTTTCTATTCGCCAGCGATAAGGCGCGATTTAGCCAGTTTCTTAGCATCGATGCTCTTCACTTAGTTGTGGCTTTGTTCCAGGCGCCCTACTAAACCAGGGAGCTCGCCCTAGAAAGATCGATGGGAGTCTCTAGCGGGAAATGACATGCCGCCTGGTGGTCATTGGCAAAGTCTTGCATCGGAGGTTCCTGCTCCGCGCATATTTCCTGTACAAAGGGACATCTGGTGCGAAATCGGCAGCCAGATGGTGGATGGATTGCCGAAGGTATCTCCCCTCGTACGATCTCCCTTTTCTTGGTTTTTTCAATTTCTGGTTTGGCAACTGGGACAGCGCTTAGGAGCGCCTTGGTGTAGGGGTGTGCCGGGTGGTTGTAAATGCTGTCGCTGTCGCCGATCTCGACGAGTTTGCCTAGGTACATGACACCCACTCGGTCAGCGAGATACCTCACGACTGACAGGTCATGGGATATCACTACATAAGTCAGGTTGTGGAGGCTTTGAAGATCCTTCATAAGATTAAGGACTTGTGACCGAATGGAGACGTCTAGAGCGGATACCGGTTCATCAGCGACGATCAGCTTCGGATTTAGAGCTAGCGCTCGAGCAAGGCCAATTCTTTGTCGCTGTCCTCCTGAGAATTCATGAGGATAACGGTCCATTGATTTTTCGGACAGTCCGACTTCCTTCAGGAGCTGGGAAATTCTAGCGGTGCGCTCGCGTGCTGATCCAGCGGAGTTGATCACTAGCGGCTCTTCCAGAATAGTCTTGACCCTCATTCTTGGATCTAAGGACGCGTAGGGATCCTGGAACATGAGTTGCAAGTGCTTGCGTTCGGATCTCAGTTCCCGCTTTGAGAGCATCGCCAAGTCTTTCCCCTCAAAGTTGATCGAGCCACCGGTTGGTTTTTCAAGGGCGACCATCATCGATCCAGTCGTGGTTTTACCGCATCCAGATTCGCCAACTAAACCGAGGGTGTCGCCTTGATACACCACGAGGTTCATGTCGCTCACCGCTTTTAGGGTTCCGACTTTCCGTTGAAGCACCATGCCCTTTGTGACTGGGTACTCCTTGGAAACGTGAGATAGGGTCATAAGCGGGGTTCGCTGGGAATTACTTAACATCGGCTCCGCTGAAGTTTTTGCTTCAGCGGGAACGGTGGGAGCAAGAGCTTCCGGAACGACTGCTTCGCCTTTATTTCCGACCGGAAAGAAACAGGAGAAGGAATGGAGATATCCGGGTGGAGCAAGAAGGTTAGGCTCCTCCTGTCGGCACCGGTCGGTTGCATATCTACATCGGGGAGCGAACCGACAACCGCTTAGCGCTGTCGATAGGTCCGGGGGTAAGCCGGGTATTGAGTAGAGGTGCTCTTCGGACTTTTCACCAATGTCCGGTATGGATGCGAGGAGTGCTTCGGTGTAGGGGTGATGGGTGTTCGCAAAGAGGTCCATTGTGGAGCCGACTTCGGCGACCTTGCCGGCATACATAACGACAACTCGATCGGCTCTTCCCGCTATAACTCCCATGTCGTGAGTGACAAGGAGCATCGCCATATTTAGCTTTGTCTTTAGTTGGTCCAACAAGGCAAGTATTTGCGCCTGAATTGTGACGTCGAGGGCGGTGGTTGGCTCATCGGCGATGAGTAATTTCGGCTCACAGGAGAGAGCCATGGCTATCATTACCCTCTGGCGCAAGCCTCCAGACAGCTGGTGAGGGTAATCCTTTAGGCGCTCTTTTGGTCGTGGCATGCCAACCAAGTTGAGGACTTCTTCCGCTCGTTCCAGCGATTCTTTACGGTTCGCTTTCCGATGCAGGCGTACTGTCTCGGCGATCTGGTCTCCAATAGTCAAGCACGGGTTTAGAGACGTCATAGGATCCTGGAATATCATGCCGATGTCGTTACCCCGGATTTTACGCATCTCTTGTTCGCTTGCATTTGAAAGTTCTTTGCCATCAAAGTTGACGCTGCCGCTAGCGATATATCCTCCCGGCGGTAGCAGCCGCATTATGGACATTCCAGTCATAGTTTTTCCACAACCGGACTCGCCGACAAGCCCTAAGGTTTCTCCGGCAGATATCGAAAAGGACACACCATCTACGGCCTTAACTTCACCTTTACGAAGTCTGATATAGGTTCGTAGGTCCTTAACGTCCAACATGGCCAACTGGTGCCTCCAGAAAGATCAAGTTACCTGCGTAACTACTGCCGTGGCCTACTTTTGGCCCCTAGTGATCTTAGCCGAGACTTCGGCTCGACAACCGACAACAATGGAACCTTTAGGGCTAGGAACTTATTGCCTCGAAATCTTTCTCAAGTTTTCTCTGGAAGTCTTGCTAATCGTCCCAGCTAATTAAAAGACTTGGCGCTAACAATGTATGAAGAGGTTCAAAGCCCCCTTAGATCCTCCCTCCCAAGGAACTTGATGCCAGCCCATGCCAGCCGGGCTGGCATCAAGTCTTTAACGATCGACTTCCATCTGCAGAATTGTTGAGCTCATTTGAATTATTCCAGTTTGTTTCGGTTGCAAAGGGTCGGATTAGTGCAATGCCAGGTATGGGTATTGGAATTGCCCGAATAATTACAAATTACTTGCCTGCGCAATAAATTTTATGTATGATATTTCTTAGAAATTTTAAGGTAAATTTGCCCCTTGGAATTTCTTGGACGCTATTCGTCTTTGCGATTGCCAATAGCAGGGCGGGTAGTGTCCTGAATTTTTGAATGTTTTCCGGTGCCTTGATACCGGCGAGCAGTCTCGGGCTGTGGGTCAGTGTGATTCGATACCCCCTAGGATATACCTAGTTAGTTCTTCGTGATTGTAGTTGGGTAGGTAGTGGTAGAAGGTAAGCCCGTTATTTCAAAAAGAGTTGTCACTCTAGCAATAGCGGCAACTACTGCTGGTACCCTTCCGGTGTTTTTGACTGGTGCGCTGTCGGTGCAAATTAGGGCATCTTTGCACCTCAATAAGGCAGCGACTGGTTTTCTTGTAGCTCTGTTTTTTGCCTCAGCCACCGTTACATCTTTGACTTCCGGACGATTGGCGGAGAAAATAGGTAGCGAAATGGTCATGAAGGTGGCTACGGCGCTCGCTGGGATCAACCTCATAGGCATCACATTGTTTGCGTCCAGCTTTCTTTGGATGGCCGTCTTTCTGGCCATAGCGGGGATGTCTAACGGTGCACTCCAACCCTCGGTCAATATGTTTGTAGCAGGAGCCATCCCGCCCTCTCGTCAAGGATTTGCTTTTGGCATAAAACAGGCGGCTATACCAACAGCCACGCTGCTCGCTGGCTTAGCCGTGCCGCTGGTCGCCCTCACGATTGGATGGAGATTTGCCTATCTAGCCGCTGGTATTTTTGCTTTTGTAATTTCTTTTGCCATTCCAAAGCCTACCATGGGTCACGTCAGGCTGCCGAGTGGCGTTTCAGCTTCAGGAGATTTTTCAGTAGCACCCCTCGTCATGCTCGCATTTGCGATGGCGCTGGGTGCGGGTGCAGCAAATGCGATGGGTGCTTACTTGGTAGAAAATGCGGTACATGTGGGTTTCAATCCAGGCGATGCGGGACTGTTGGTTGTCATAGGGTCGATTTCTGGGTTAATTTCGCGACTTTACTCTGGGCATAGGGCTGATCAGAGGTCACATGGCCACTTTAAGGTGACGGCAGCCATGGTTGGGATAGGAGCAATTGGGTACTTTATGTTCGCTTCACAGGCGATCATTTTTCTCATACCGGCAACTGTGGTGGGGTACGCTGCAGGCTGGGGTTGGAACGGACTTTACAACTTTGCGGTGGTTAAGAACCATCCAAATGCTCCCGGTAGGGCAACGGGTATAACCCAAAGTGGCGCCTATGTAGGTAGTGTGGTTGGCCCTATCGCCTTCGGCATTGTTGTTCAAGACGTATCTTTTTCCGCTGCCTGGGTTGGTGCGGCCGTGCTAGCCGGTCTTTCATCAATATTCATGGTTATCGGTAGAAATATGCTAATTAAGTCTCGCCAGACCTTGAGTCCTGGCTGATTCCGCTATCGAATAGAGCCTTCGGAGCCGAAGGTGTTCATCCGTTTAGGACGATCGAGAAAAGTGTGGGTCTTGATTTAACGAAATGCGATACTTTTGAATATTTGGGCTGCTATGGAGGATATATTGTCCCAATTCGGAGTCTTTTTGCGATCGGAGATGCGGGACTTCTGACGCTGGGCCGCTCGGGCCAAAGTTTTGACGGATGATTCTTACGACAGGACGGCATTTCAGTTAAATGAGAGGCGCCCCTTCGAAGGGGGGGGTTCTTCGAAGGGGCGCTATTGCGTTGCTGATTAATAATATGCCTTAGCGACAACGTATATGTGGAGTGATCTTGGACCTTATTCACAAGGACTAAAGTCCCTCTTGCAAAAAAGGGGCGATTTGCTGGCTGTATCCCTGTCTGGCTCTGCAACCATCTTTGGACCACTTTGGTCCTAAGTTTTCGTTCTCCTACTTAACAAAATTCGCCAGGGTGGTTTTACTTTCGGGGATCCTTCATGGTCACTCCACGAGACCGGCATAGCCAGAACTGATGCGTACGGCTTTTGGCCATTAATCGGGTGGTCGTTGGTTTGAGAGCTGGCACCAATAACAATAGGGATTTACCTACTTGACACCCTAACTATAAGGGTATAAACCACAACCATTCATGACGGAGTAACCATCTCGACCTTTGAATTTATAAGGCGCTTCCAACGGAACGAGAGGCTAGGGTTGCAACAGTTGACGCAGAGATGAGCTATAACTATACACAATGAACTTGCGTGAGTGGGCACTGTC
>JAJZCF010000067.1 GCA_021846265.1 Actinomycetes bacterium
ACCTCTAGTAGTAGTCCAAATATTATCGAACCACGTGGCTTCAGTCAGACGTACCTTTAGGGCACGGACACAAACGGACCGCCTCCAAATTACGACTCATCGAATGGACTACACCATGAGCCACACGTTTCCAATTCTATATATGGATTCTATTCTGGCGAGGATGGCGTTCATCAGCAGCTTAGTAGTTGTGGAGCTGCTAACTATTGGAACTGAGGGCCAGATCAGGTGGCTTAGTTTTTTGGGAGTCCCTCACACCTACTTGTTTTAGGGCGAAAAACTTACGCCCGCTCAATCGGGCTGGCCGGAAAGTTTGGCCTGGCGGTTTGATTCTTGGTCAGGTGTGACACGGAACGGCTTGAACTTCTCCAGTCGTTACAGAGGTTCAGGACTCGTTGATCGGCCAAACTCCCCGTAGTAGTTGACGAGAAATGCTCAGCTCTCTAAATCTGCCCTAGCTCTTGGGCTTGTTGAGTTTCACAGCCTGGCGAATGAGAGTTTTGAACGCCTCTTCGTCTATCGTGTCGTTCTCGTGGAAGTCTATGGCGCGCCTTGTATTTCCTTCAAGACTTGAATTGAAGAGGCCCGAAGGGTCTTCGAGAGCAGCTCCCTTGGCAAAGGTCATCTTTACGACATTTTTGTAAGTCTCGCCGGTGCAGATCATTCCGTTGTCATACCAAACCGGAACCCCTCTCCACTTCCACTCCTCGACGACCTCAGGGTCGGACTCCTTGACCAGGGAACGAAGCTTGCTTAGCATCTCGCCGCGCCAGTCGGCTAATTCCTTTATCCTTGCGTCAATTAGCTCAGACGGAGATTCACTCTTGTCCACGTTGATTGTTATCCTTAACCCGATTCCATGGCTAGGACCAGTAGAGGTAATGCTGATCTCGCCGTTTTTGTTTGAGGCTGCGAATTGCTTTCGGTAATTAGCTTGCCACCATTAGCGTAGACCCTAATGGGCCGTGCAAACCACTTGGCTTGGTCTTTTGGATGCCCTAGACACATGTTTCTGGAGTCGAGCCAGAGTCTGGGTATCCAAATAAGAATGCCTCGGGAAGCTCTGTCCGCCGACCGGTAACTTGTGAAGTCCTTTAAATGCAACTATCGGAGATCAATCGTTGGAGCGAGCGAGGAGAATGTGCTGGCTCTGCATTTCACTTTCCTTGTGGCCCGCCATTTTTTCAGCCGTGACCTGCAACTGTTCAATAAAGAACTCGACTTGGTCCTCGGTGAAGCGAGACGAGGGACCCGATAGGGATAGCGCTGCGGTGTAGGTTCCGTCTGGAGCGAGGATCGGAACAGCTACTGCTGAAACTCCGTCATCCCTTTCGGCATGGCTTGTAGCCCATCCTCGCTCTTTTATCTCATTCGTCCACTGCTCGAGCTGCGGGAGATGGGAAATACCAAAGGGAGAATCTAGTGCAACCTTTTCGAGAAGGCTAACTGGCGTGTTGGTGAGGAGAACCTTGGCTGAGGCCCCTGCCCAAAGCGGAAGTTCATCCCCGACCCGCACTACGTGACGGAGGCTTTGCGGTCCAGGTGCTTGGGCGATGCAGACCCTTTTGAGGCCTTTTCTGACGTATACATTGGCCGTTTCTCGACACCGCTGTGCGAGGTCATTGAGTAGCTCTCGGAAATCTGGAGGGAATAGCCATGTGTCGTTGGCTATTCTTGCCCATCGAAGTAGGGCCGGTCCGGGGACGTACTGGCCGCCGCCGAGACTCCAAAGGAGGCCGGCCTGCTCGAGCGTCTGAAGAAGCCTCAAAACTGTGGTTTTTGGCAGTCCTGTTGCGGCTGTAGTGTCTTTGATAGTTAGCGTCGTGCGTTCTTCATTCAATAGGGCGAGGATATCCAATGCCCTTCTGACACTTCGCACGCTCGAGGGGTCGACCGATACTGTTGGGGCCTTCTCAATAGTTTCGATTGGGTTGGATAGTTCAGGTCCACTACCCATCTGCTGTTTTACCTGGCTTTCGGCGGTTCCGCTCATAAAACCTTATGTTACCACGAGGCCATTAGGCGGGTGCAATATTCCACGGTTTGGACCATAAGTTTTTATCTGATAGAAACTTATGAAATCAAAACAGAGGAATGGTGACCGAATTCACCAACGAATGTGCTACGCTGGTACCGTTAGGCGGTCAACAAATTCCATCTGGTAGACCGTAGGGGGTTTTAGAGTTGGTGGAGACCAAGAGCGCTGTCCTGGTAACGGTGGGTGACACACCGCCTTTGACCAACGACAAATGGCTACTTGACGCTTCCGGATTTAGCTTTGCGATGCCGGAGGCCAACTTCTCATATGGGGCCGATTTGGCACCAGTAGCATGCGGCGTTAGTAGTGCTGGGGGTTGCCCGACACTAAATCTTTCCAGGATGACGAGATGACAAAAGCGAGATCTGAAGAAGTTTTGATGGCAGGCTCTGACCTTGACGCCAGAAACAGTGGTCGGGTGTCAGCGAAGCTATCCCCTACACCATTCAAGCCCGTCGTATCGAGCCCTGCTCGGAAAGCACTTGTGACCCTTGGCGCAATATCGAGGGAAATCTCGTCATGAGAGCGCTACTTCTCGATATGCCCAATGAAGTTCGAATTGCCGATTTGCCGGTTCCGCTGTGCCTTGACGGCGAGGTCCTGGTAAAAGTGCTAGGTGTTGGAGTGTGTGGCAGTGACCTAAGCGTTTTCAAAGGTCATCGTCAGGTACCCAGTTACCCCTGGCAGATGGGACATGAGGCGGTGGGCGAGATCGTAGGCCTAGGCCATGGCGTCAATGACCGCGAGGTTGGCGAGAGGGTAGTAATTGAACCCAACTACTGCTGCTTTACCTGTGGGGAGTGCTTAAGTGGAAACACCTCTGGCTGCCTGAACAGGGTCATAGTTGGCATGGCGGCCCCCGGGGTCATCGCAGAATACATCTCGGTGCCTAGCGCCTTCGCCTGGAAGGTGCCTTCGTCTCTCAGCGTCAAGGAGATGATTTGTTTAGAGCCTTTGACCGTTGGCGCAGCCGCCCTCCGTCGTTCAGGAGCAAAGGACGGGGACAAGACCCTTGTCATCGGGGCCGGCTCATCTGGGTTGTCCCTGATTAGCCTCCTGCTTTCAAAGGGATTCAGCACTTATTTCATAGAAACGAAACCAGGACGATCTGCTCTCGCCACACGGATTGGCGCCTTGATCCACGAAACCGGGGAACGGTACGACCAGGTCTTTGAATGCTCAGGAACCGCCGATGGCGCACAGCAAGCGATATCTCTCGCAGCAGACGGGGCCACGATAACCCTTGTTGGTCTGTCGGCTTCCCCCATCGAGGTCGTTCCGTCTGACTTAGTTCGACGGAGGCTGACAATTGTTGGATCGATGATTTACGATCATCCGGCTGACTTTCGGGAGATGTTACATCACATTCCGGAGGCAATTTCGGAGATTGTGGGAGCAAAGTTCACTTTAGACGACGCACAGATGGCCTTTGAAGGGGCCAGTGAAGTTCCGGGCAAGTCCTGGATTTCCCTTGATGATAAAGGAGCATATAGTTGACAATGCAACCAGCTGAGAGCGTAGTGAGTTCAAGAATGACTGGCGCTGAAGCACTCGTCGCCCAGCTTGAGTCCTACGGTGTCGAATACGTCTTTGGTCTATGCGGACACACGAATATCGCTGTTCTCGATGCCCTGAGTCGTTCGAGCATTAACTTCGTCATAAATCGCCACGAACAGGCTGCTGCACATGCCGCCGATGGATATGCACGGGCCTCTGGTAAGCCGGGGGTGCTGCTTTCCCACGTAGGACCGGGAATGATAAACGCCGCTACCGGCGTCTATACCGCTGCTTTGGACTCGGTTCCCCTGATAGCGATTGCCGGTGACGTGCCTAGCTATTACTACGGTAGGCACCCACACCAGGAGATCAACCTACACAACAATTCCTCTCAGGCTGACGTCTATCGTCCCTTTGTCAAGAGGGCTTGGAACGTTGAAAGGGTCGAGGATCTTCCACGATTTACTGAACGTGCATTTTGGACCGCCACGTCGGGTAGACCTGGCGCAGTACTGCTAAACGTGCCGATGGACCTATTTTCCCGTGAACTGCCGGCGAGCTATATTCCTTCTCCACCACTTCCGCAGGAGAGCCCTTTGCCCGGCCTGGGCAATGGTGTCGCCGACCAGATTGCAGGCATCCTTGCGTCAGCCGAGCGACCCCTTTTCTACCTTGGAGGCGGAGTTCGTAAAAAAGAGAGCCTTTCCGCACTCGTCGATCTGGCGGAGCACTTAGATATTCCGATTGCCCACTCGCTAATGGGCAAGGGCGCCGTAGCGGATGAACACCCACTCGTAATAGGTATGACCGGTTTTTGGGGCTTAGAGCTAACCAACGACTATGCCCGAAACGCCGATGTCGTACTTGCGCTTGGCACGCGTTTCGCCGAGACGGACTCAAGTTCTTGGATGCCGGAGTACACCTGGCAAATGCCCCCCACGCGATTGATTCAAATTGATATTGATCCGGAGGAGATCGGCAGAAACTACCCGGTAGAGCTGGGAATAGTCGCCGATGTCAATCAGGCAGTGGTTGAGATTGCGAAATCGGTCCATGCACTCGCTCCGAGCGGCAAGGATCGCCCAGAGCTACGGCAGAAAATAGCTGAGACTAGAGCAGAGCTTTGGGCAGGCACCAAGGAACGTGGTTCGTCGGACCAGTTCCCACTTCGCCCCGAGAGGATCCTGCAGGACCTCCTGGAGACTTTGCCCAATGACGCAATTCTTGTGACTGACGTGGGTTGGAACAAAAATGGCGTCGCTCAGTGCTACAAACTTCCCAAAGAGGGCAAGTTCATCACTCCGGGCGGGGCGTCAACGATGGGCTTTGGTCCAGCGGCGGCGATCGGTGTCCAGATTGCTCAGCCCGATCGCGTGGTAGTCGCTCTTATTGGCGACGGAGGAATGAGCGCGCAACTCCCGTCGGTGCCGACAGGGGTCGAACAAGGAGTCCCGGTGATTTGGGTGGTGATGAACAATAAGGCCCATGGGACGATAGCGGACCTTGAGCATTCAAACTACGGGCATAGCTTCGGAACTACTTTCACGGATCCGTCCGGCGAGCCGTACTCTCCGGACTTCGCGGCGTATGCCCGAGCCTGTGGAGCGGATGGTTACAGCATCGGTTCCGCGGACGAGTTCAAGGTTGCTCTGACAAAAGCGATCGAGTCGAGGCGACCCGCTCTGCTCGATGTGCCGATGGTAAATGAGCCGGTTCCTACTCCGGGACACTGGAACATCAACGATATCTACCAGGGACGATTCTTCGACTGAAAATCTCCAGCGGGACGAGGCCCTTTTTATGGCAACGGGGTAAGCCTGCGGTAGAGCGAATAGTGAAAAGCATTAGAAACCTAAGAGAGGATTGAAATGACAACAGTGATCGACCCATTCAAGGACGGACGCCCGCTCTGGTTGGGACTCGACGAAGAGGGATTTCGCCGCAAGGTATTTCAGGTAATTGGGAAAGATCTTCGTGATACCGAGTTCTTGAATGCGGGCCTGACCATCTTTGAACCCGGCGAAGCGTCTTCGATGCATAACCATCCTGAGTCGGAGGAGATCGATTTCATAGTGCAAGGTGAGGGCGAGGTCGTCGATACCGACGGTAATCGCACTCCGTTTGCAGAGCACACGTTCATGTACATAAAAAAGGGGGTATGGCACCAGCACGTTAATACTGGGAGGGAGCCGCTGTGGCTTATCTGGATTTATGGACCTCATGGAGAGCTTCCAACAACATAGTTTGACGCAAGCGTCGAAATTTAAAAGGAGAGAAAGTAATGCATTTTAGGCTGACTTCAACAAAGTCCCGCAAGATCTTTGGTCTTGGTTCCGCTGCTATTTTGGCCGCAGGCCTTGCCGCCTGTGGCTCGTCATCTAGTAGCACTGCTACTACTCAAGCCGGTTCGGCAACTACTGCCGCTAAGAAAACATATACAATTGCCTATGTGCCAGGTGCAACTGGCGTAGCTTTTTATGACTCGCTAGCTGCGGGAATGAAGGCAACGGCGGCATCATATGGAATGAAGTTTGTCTACCAAGGAGCAGCAGCATTCAGTCCTTCTGCCCAGACCCCGATCGTTGACGGCGTTTGCACTCAGCACCCAAGCGTATTGGTTGTCTCTCCGACTGACCCGGTAGCCATGGCTCCAGCAATCAACACCTGCTTGAGCGCCGGGATTCCAGTGATCACCACGGATACGACGCTTAGCAACACTTCGCAAATCAGTAGCCAGATCACTACCAGCAATACTCAAGGTGGTAAGGCAGCGGCTGACTTTATCGGCAAGGCCCTTGGTGGCACTGGACAAGTTGCGGTATTGAGCCTCTCGGCTACAGCTAGCACTCAGGTCCTTCGGGTTCAGGGATTTGAAAATGAGATCAAAGCCGCCTACCCGAACATTCAGATCGTCGCCGTCCAGTACACCGGACAAGCGATTGCGGATTCGACAACGGCCGTGAATGCTCTGATGCTCGCCCATCCAGGGATTAAGGCGATCTTCTCAGTCTCGGGCACTGGTGCCGAAGGCGCAGCGGATGCTTTTTCAGCCAATGGAACTACGGGTAAAGTTATCAACGTCGGATTTGACGCCGGACCCAACACGGTCAAGATGCTTCAATCTGGAGAGATATCGGCCACCGTTGCTCAGCAGGCGTCCCAAGAGGGCGTGTTGGCAGCGCAGTATGCCCATGACCTACTCACCGGAAATAAGTCGGCTATCCAGGCACAGATTCAACTGCCTGACGTGCTTATTACCAGTGCGCAGTCCAAGCTAGCCAGCTACTCGAAGTACTTCTACAAGCTCTAGTCAATGACGAAGTGGAAAGTGTCCCGGCGGACCAGAATCCAATGGGACACTTTCCGCCAATCAATTTTTGTTCATATTCAGTCTCTAGTTTTTGTTTCAGATCAGTAATAGTTAGTGCGTGTTTCGAGGGAGCATTCGTTCCTTCGATCTCAATGGGTGCATTAATTGGAGAGGGCTGCTGAAGGGATTTCGGTTGTCCCGTTATTCCAATTTGAAAACGCTTTGCAAGGCGATTCGATTGCCCAGGCCAGGGCCAGAGTCTTCAAGGTTTCTTTAATAGTGACCAGGTGCCGATCACAAAACCGTAACTTTCAAATGGTTAATTCGGCGGTGTTAATAATCCAAGTCAAAGATTTCTCAAAAGAATCCACTGAGAACTTGGAGTCAGTTTTGTAACCATGGTGTGCTCAAGTTTTTCCAGAGGAGTAATTTGATGATAACGAGCGACAGGATCGATTTGCTCGATGAGAGGGGGATCGGAATGGGAGCGCGCTTGGCGGTAAAGGGCGTGTCAAAGCATTATGGTGGCGTCCATGCTCTTCAAGGGGTGTCACTTGAAGTGTCCGCTGGTGAGGTTTTGGGCCTCGTAGGGGATAACGGTGCCGGCAAATCTACGTTGCTGAAGATTCTATCCGGAGCGATAGCACCTTCAGAGGGCGAAATCGTCCTCGATGGCGAAGAGGTGTCATTTGCTACTCCTCATGCAGCTAAAGAGGCTGGGATAGCCACGGTCTATCAGGATCTGGCGCTCGCTGCGCAAAGAGACGTTGTGTCAAACTTCTTTCTCGGCCGTGAACTGCTTTCTAAGGGCTTTTTGGGCAAGACGTTGGGTTGGCTGGATCAAAAAGCTATGCGAGAGCACACCATTCGGGAGCTTGCCCGTTTAGGGACGCGGATTCCAGATGTTAGGCTCGCCACGAAGGAACTCTCTGGTGGCCAGCGCCAGGCACTCGCTATTGCTCGGGCGGCGGCCTGGACATCGAAGGTTTTGCTCTTAGACGAGCCGACCAGCGCTTTAGGGGTAGAACAGCAAGCCCAGGTGCTCGAGCTAATCCAACGGGTCAGGGCTGAGGGAATCGCCGTGATCTTTATCTCTCACCAGATGCAAGATGTCATGGCTGTGTGCGACCGGGTTGTGGTGTTGCGCCTAGGGAAAGTGGCCAAGACTCTCGAAACGGCAGAGCTTACGAGTGAGAATTTAATCGGTTATATCACCGGTGCAAAGATAGCGGATCTGGCCGATACCGCTTTTGAGGGAGGAGTATGATGGCGGTAGATCTGCAGGCCCGCAAGGATGAGCCCGGGGTGAAACCGACGAGGTTTAAAGGCGTACTGAGGGGCGGTCGCGACTCGATGCGCGACCTTTGGATGGGTGGACTTCTGATTGTCCTGATAGTCGGCTTTGGGCTGAAGGCGCCGGCCTTTTTTTCTAGGGCTAGCTGGCTCAACACATCGAACACCGGCCTAGAGGTCCTGTTGGTTGGGGTCGGCGAGACCTTCGTCATCTGCACCGCCGGTATTGACCTTTCGGTAGGCGCTAACCTGGGATTCTCGTCGATGGTGGGCGCCTGGGCGATGACCCACTGGTTCACTTTAGGCACTGGGTCAAATGTTATGGTTGTCATCGTCGGATTCGCCGTAGCTTTGTTTTTTGCTTCGTTGCTAGGTGCATTGAATGGAGCATTAGTCGCATGGGCGAACGTCCCCCCCTTCGTCGTCACCCTCGGCACCCTCGGAATTGCTACTGGTGTTTCAGATCTCCTCAATGGCGGTCAGGAGATTTCGGCTATTCCGTCTTCGATTGCCAGGATTGGAAACGCCAACATCGGGGGATGGATTCCGGTACCAGTGGCAATGGGAGCAGTGGTAACAATCATCCTTGCGTTCGTTTTGGCAAAGACGAAGTTCGGCGCCCATACCCTAAGCCTGGGGGACTCGCGCGAAGCCGTGGTCAGGGCTGGGATAAATGACAAGTTGCACCTGTTCAAGGTGTATGTCCTCGCAGGACTTCTCGCAGGCATAGCAGGTATAGTCGTCATGGGAAGACTTGGAGCAGCGTCACCTACTTCTGGTGCGACGGATAACTTGAGCGCTATAGCTGCGGTAGTTATCGGAGGTACGAGCCTTTTTGGAGGGCGTGGATCCGTGCTCGGAACCGTCTTTGGCACCGGCATCATCGCCGTTTTGCTCACCGGTTTGATCGTCATCAACGTTCCGCCATTTTGGCAAGAGGTGGCGGTAGGCGCCGTCTTGATCGCTGCTGTCTACTTAGACCAGATGAGGGGCAGGAAGCGAGCCGTGGCGTAAGCCGCTGTGCGGGAGCCCCTTGGAGGTAATGGTCTCGTTTCGCCTTGACCTAAGAAGGGGCAATCTCTTGGGCTAACTCGAGGCTACGGATTGTGATCGAAGTAACTGGGATCATGAGAGAAACACCTCGAGGTAGCTCGGAATTCGGCGGAAGCTGTATTTGATTCGTTGGTGGATAATGCGGTGTTGGCAAAGGTGATTGCACCCTATATTCGGCTCGGCCGAACGAGCGCAGAGCCCTTTTCCAAACCGTACCCTAAGAGGAATTAAGACTCTTTGTCCTAGCGGTCTCCAAGTTCTAAAGTGCCTTTTTGTCCGCTAATTGCTGCTTGGCCGGATATTGGGATCCTCCAACGAGTCGCAATGGTACTTAGGCCATAGAAGGGCCAGCGGCCAGGGATAGAACACGGCAAATACTTAGGGGTCGGAGGGTCGCCGATATGACGCCCATGCGCCAGCCAGTCCTTACCTCTCTCCGGAGATGGAAGGCATAGACCCGAGTCAGTTTCGTGGAATGGGTTGATGCACTATCAGAAGAATGTTGAACGGAAGGAGTGAAGTTGCCAAAGTCTTATCCCTCGCGGCTCGATCATGTGGCGATCAAGGTTTCCGACATTGAGTTATACGTTGATTTTTTTGCTCAAGTCTTCAAGATGGAGGTTTCTTCGATCGACGGAGATCCAAAGCGACCTCTGCAACTTTGGATACAAGGTGTAATACAGCTTATTTCAGATCCAGATTTCCAAGGACCAGAGGGGCGATCCGCTCACATCGCAGTAGCGGTCGACAATATCGATCTGGTGCTAGCTGAGGCGAGAAAGTTCGGCGCCGTGTCCCAGGCGAAGGGCCCAAACTGGATCGAAATGCCCGATGGACTAGTTTTCGAGCTTTTGGAAATGGGGCCTACGGGCGATTAATTCGAGGCGCCGGCGCTGATAAAGGACAGCCATAGCTGGCTAGGACAGATGAGTAGATTTCGACGATAGCTAAGGTTTGTAAATGTAGCTTAAGCGGCGAGGCCGTTTTAGGTTACAACCGATCAAACGATTTGCCGTGGTGTTTTGGGAATTTGTGCGTGATGAAAGGTAATCGAAAATGCGGAAAGTACTAGTTATAAATGGACCAAACTTAAATATGCTCGGGAGGCGTGAGCCCACCATATATGGTTCAGAATCACTAGCAGATGTCGAAAGCCAGCTTCGTGTGGTGGCAGGTGGCCTCGATGTAACACTTGAGTTCTTTCAGTCGAATCATGAGGGCGCGATTATCGATCGCCTACACGAGGCATTTGGAAACTTTGACGGAATCATCATTAACCCTGGTGCGTTTACGCACTATAGCTATGCAATTCGAGACGCATTTGCGGCGATAAAAACTCCGTTTGTGGAGATTCACATCTCCAATATCCATACACGTGAGACATTTCGACATACCTCCGTTCTTGCCGCACTGGCGATTGGCCAGATATCGGGCCTTGGAACCTATGGCTACGAGTTAGCGCTCAAAGGGTTGATTAACACCTTGGACTTGGGTAAAAAGTAACCCCGATCTACTTGACCTCTGAGTTCGATATGAGTTCCTGAATCCGCCTTAGCAAGGGACTTTGGAGTAGCTCTGATTGCTAAGTTTTGGCTCCTTTTGGCTTATGGACTTCGTTTTATAGAGGAATCAGCCACAAATCAGCTTGGCTATGTCGAGATAGTAGTGCATGCAGGGAATGGAGCAATGAAGCCCGAGGGCCGCATTGGGATTTATGACGTTGAGTTTGCGGTAGAACCCATCAGCTCCGGCGAGGTTGTCACGATTTGTGGAGCCGCCGAGGGCCTGATGAGGCCTATTTTTTTCATTGAAGTTCTGGGTTAATTGAAGTTTTGGGCTCGACAGTGCAGCTCCGTCTCACTTACACGAGAGCCGGGCGTTGCTTGTGGGACGCGACCGCTCCGCAGGCGGGTGAGGCGGAAGGCGCCAATCGGGCCAGGTCGAGTTTTGCAAAGTAACTATGGTTCGGTGGAATTTTTCACTGATGAGGAGGAAGGAAACGAATGGTGGCAAATCTGCTCCCTCTCGAGATAGGCGATACGGTTTCATTCACTAAGACGATTAGCGAATCAGACGTTTACCTCTTTGCCGGCATTACCGGCGATTTCAGCCAGATGCATACCAATGAGGAGTTCATGAAGACGACCCCGTACAAGAAGCGGATCGTACATGGGGTGTTGACCTTCGCCTTTGGGTCGACGGTATCGACCATGATCCAGCTTCAGGCCCGGGCCGAGATTCCAAGTC
>JAJZCF010000068.1:0-4982 GCA_021846265.1 Actinomycetes bacterium
TCGTTTGGATCGAGATCTTCGAATTGAAATAGCAAGCGAGGCGACGGAGGAATTAGCGACCTCCATGTCCTTGTTGTTAGCGCAACTCTCTTCGTCAAAGGTGGATTTTGATAGAAGGGTCCTCGCTCAAATGATCGAGTGCGACACTACCGACGTCTTTATTGCCACCCAAAGCAATGACGTAGTTGGCACTCTCACGCTACTTGTGGGTAGGATACCTACTGGAACAAGATGCTTCATTGAAGATGTGGTAGTAGATTCGAAAGCGAGGGGATCCGGACTAGGTGAAGCCCTTGTAAGGGCTGCGCTGGATCGTGCTCAGGAGCGCGGTGCAAAGACGGTTGATTTGACTTCGCGCCCTGATAGAGACGCAGCCAATAGGTTGTACCTTCGGTGCGGCTTTGCGTTGAGGGACACGAACGTCTATAGATACCAGCTGAGTGATCTCGCTGGCCGCAATGTAAGGTGAATTGTCAGAGTCGACATAGTAATGGACCCCAGTTCGTCTGGAGGGGCAGAGTCATCGGGGGTTGATCTGTGCCCGTAGCACGCTGAGAGTTAGGAAGGCAAAGAAGTGGCCGACAGCATAACGGTAACGGATAATCGGACTGGAAAGTCTGTAGAGATCCCGCTAGAAAATGGGGTGGTTTCTTCCGCCCAGTGGCAAAAACTGCTGCCAGGGGTCTGGTTTTTAGATCCAGGTTTGACCACGACGGCCATGACTGAGAGTTCTATAACCTACCTCGACGGCGACGCCGGGATATTGAGATACCGGGGTTACCCGATCGAGCAGTTGGCGGAGGATTCGACCTATCTTGAGGTCGCCTATCTCCTGTTGAACGGCGAACTCCCGACGCTGGCGCAGTACAACTCTTGGACTAAAGAGGTCACTCACCACACTTTTATCCATGAAAATGTGAGGAAGCGCTTCTTGGACGGCTTCCACTACGACGCCCACCCGATGGGCATCTTGGTCTCTGCGGTGGCCGCCCTTTCGACCTTTTATCTAGATGCCAAGGATATCTTTGACCCCGCAGCGCGCAAGAACCAAGAAGTGCGACTCATTGCAAAGATGCCGACCCTCGCCGCAGCGGCCTACAGATTTTCGGTTGGTATGCCTTTTGTCTACCCAGATAACGAGCTAACCTTCCCCGCCAACTTCCTCTCGATGATGTGGAAGATCGCCGAGCCGCACTATCAGCCGCACCCCACATTGGTTAGGGCGATGGACATCCTCTTCATCCTGCACGCAGATCATGAGCAGAACTGCTCGACAACTGCGATGAGGGTCGTCGGTTCTGCGCATGCGGATCCCTACTCCTCCACCGCGGCCGCTTGTGCAGCGCTCTATGGTCCTCGCCACGGCGGCGCTAATGAGGCAGTCGTGCGGATGCTCACCGAGATTGGCAGCATGGACAACGTCGCAGCCTTTATCGACGGCGTGAAGGCTGGAAACGGAAAGCTCCAGGGCTTTGGCCACAGGGTCTACAAGAACTACGATCCAAGGGCGCGAATCATCAAAAAGGTCGCCTATGACGTCTTCGAAGTGACCGGGAAGAACCCGCTTTTAGACATCGCACTGAAGCTCGAAGAAGTAGCCCTTTCCGATGACTACTTCATCTCCCGCAAGCTCTATCCGAACGTTGACTTCTACTCTGGCCTGATCTATCAGGCGATGGGATTCCCAGTCGACATGTTCCCTGTACTGTTTGCGATTCCGAGGGTCGCCGGTTGGTTGGCTCACTGGAATGAGATGTTAGATCAGGATTCCAAGATAATTAGGCCTCGCCAGAGCTATACCGGAGCTCCCGAGCGCAAGTATCTCCACATCGATCAGCGCTAAATAGAGAAGTATTTGAAACGAGGCGGTGGAAACTCACCGCCTCGTTTTAGTTAAGCTGCGCCTTGACGCCTCAAGCCTTGGGTAGGCGCAGGAGCCCCTCTTGGACCACTGATACCACCAACCTTCGGTCGTGGGTAAAGATCTGCCCCCTCGCCATTGCGAGGGCTCCGTGGGCGCTAGGGGACCCTTGAGAGTACAGGAACCACTCGTCCGCCCTGAATGTACGGTGGAACCACATGGCGTGATCCAAAGAGGCGACCATGAGTCCAGGTTGATTCCAGCCGATTCGGTGGGGGAGCATAGTGGAGTCCAAAATGGTCATGTCTGATGCGTAAGCGATGACTGCGGAGTGCAGAAGTGGGTCGTCGGGCAGCTTTCCATCTGCCTTCATCCATACCCTGCTCTTGGGCTCACGGGCCCCCATTTCCTTGGCCATGTTTGGCGGGTCGACATAGCGCATGTCGATCGCCCTCGGCTTTTCATACCAGTCGCCCATTGAGTGAGCCCAAGGGGCCATCCGCTCCATGAATGTCGGAAGACCTTCGGCTGGCGGGACGTCGGGCATCGGAGACTGGTGGGACACTCCTTCCTCGTCGACATGGAAAGAAGCGGAAAGGTTAAAGATCGGAATTTGGTTCTGTTTTGCCACGACACGCCGGGTGGTAAAGCTCCTTCCGTCGCGTATTCGATCGACTTCGAAGGTGATTGGTACCTTTGGGTCACCTGGTCGCAAGAAGTAAGCGTGTAGCGAGTGAACCTTTCCGAGCTCAACGGTTCTCCCTGCGGCGATAAGCGCCTGTCCGGCGACTTGTCCCCCAAAGACTCGCTTCCTATTCTCGTCCGGCGATACCCCCACAAAGACGTCGTTGCCGAGCTTCTCGAGGTCCAGTAGCGCCACTAGGTCATCTAATGCTTGACTCACTCTTCCATCTTTACCGATTCGCAGCAGCTACTAGTCGTATTATTTGGAACTCTTTAGGAATCTGATTAGGCTGTATATTCGTGAATTTAACTCTCCAGGATCAACAGGACAAGAAAGACCAAAGCCTTATGGGTACTCTGCTTAGGCTGAAGTCACTTGCGCTGCAGCCTAAAACGATCAAGTACACGGCAGTTTCGGCAGTTTCGGTGGTGATTACGCAAGGCCTTCTCTTTCTCTTCTATGGCGTTTTGCGGAGGTGGTCAGCTACTACCTCAAACATCATGGCGACTGCGATAGCTGCGGTGCCCTCCTACTACCTCAATAGAGCTTGGGCCTGGGGCAAGACGGGGAAGTCGCACTTCATGAAGGAAGTAGTTCCCTTTTGGGCACTCGCTTTTCTCGGGCTAGCTCTGTCCGTTATAGCCGTCGGGTACGCCCATCACCTGGCAGTGACGATGAACCTTTCCCATATGGGTGATGTCGTATTCGTTAATTTGGCGTCATTAGCGGCTTTTGGGATCTTATGGGTGGGGAAGTTTTTTATCTTCAATAGGGTCTTGTTCGTACAGCCTTAACGTTTAGTCGAGGAGCCTATTGATGAATCTATACAAACATGCCCTTGGCCGAGTCGTGCCAATTGATCAAAACGCCGTAGAAAAGGCGTTAGCTAGGCAACTAACCCTCACTAAGCCTCCTGGATCCCTGGGGGATCTCGAGGAGGTGGCTAACAGACTCTGCGGAATAACGGGTTCCTGTCCGGCCCCGATACCCGACAATCCCCATATCTGTGTTTTTGCCGGTGACCATGGGGTTCACGAAGAGAAGGTGACACCGTGGCCACAGGAGGTTACCGCTCAGATGGTCGCCAACTTCCTTGCAGGCGGCGCAGCGGTGAACGTCATCGCCAGACAGGTCGGCGCTAGGGTAAGCGTCATTGACGTAGGGGTGAAGGCCGAGTTAGATCCCGCTCCCGGGCTGATCATCTCCAAAGTGAAAGCCGGGACAAATAACCTTCGTATAGGGTCGGCCATGTCAAACTTTGAGGCGAGAGAGAGCCTGGACCGCGGTGTAGAGGTGGCTGAAATGCTCCACGAAGCGGGGTATAACCTCTTCGTTACCGGGGACATGGGGATCGCCAACACTACCCCGTCGGCTGCGATTATCTCCTATCTCTCCGGGCTCGATCCCGAGGTAATCACTGGACGGGGAACTGGAGTCGACGACGCAACTCTGGCCATCAAGATCTCGGTGATCAAAGACGCGATATCTAGAGTGAACGCGATAGGCAACCTAAAAGACAATCCGATCGAACTCTTGGCTCAGCTTGGTGGGCTAGAGATAGGGGCGATCTGCGGATTCATAATCAGCGCGGCTTCGCTAAAGGTGCCGGTGATAGTCGATGGCGTCATCTCTTTGGCCGGAGCATTGCTGGCGAATGCGATATCCCCGGTCGTCAGCGAGTATGTCTTTGCCGGTCACTTGTCGGTTGAGCCCGGGGCGAAGGTAGCCCTTGAAATGCTAGGCAAGAGACCTCTTTTGTCCCTCGATATGCGCTTAGGCGAAGGATCGGGCGGGGCTTTAGCAATCCCAATTGTCCAGACTGCCGCTCGGCTCCTCGGGGAGATGGCGAGTTTTGAAGAGGCCGGGGTAAAAGAGGCCTAGCGAAACTAGTCGGCATCGGCTAGGGCTATTTTTTGTTGGCTAACTGGATTTCTGTGGCGGCTTTTCTGCCACTACCCAAGGAAGACGGGACACCCGAGCCAGACAGATATGACCCGGCGAGGGTGATATTTTTCAGCCCGGCGTTAGCTATGTCTAAAAGGATGGCCCCGATCAATTCGTTGTGGTGTGGCCTGAACTGTGCGAGGGCATTGTTCCAGCGGAAGATTTTAGTGTGGCCGAGTTCGGTGGTATCGCTCAAGCCGAGGATTGAGAGCGTCTCATTTCCAACGAGATCGACCAGGTCGGAGTCGTCGATATCAAGGTGGCGGTAGTCCCCGAATCTACCGACCGAGACCCTGGTGAGGAGTTCGTCTCCACTCGCCCAGCTCGGCCACTTCGAAGACGAGACCGAGACTGCGGTAGTCAACAGTCCCTGGCCCCTGGGTATCAATACCCCTGAAATTTTGCCGTCCAACCGATAGTCGGCGCCCTTGAAGGCCAAGGAGCAGATGGCAACTGAGGAGTAGCGGATCTGCGACAGTTTTAGCGCTGCAC
>JAJZCF010000068.1:5082-11220 GCA_021846265.1 Actinomycetes bacterium
AGTCCCTGGCCCCTGGGTATCAATACCCCTGAAATTTTGCCGTCCAACCGATAGTCGGCGCCCTTGAAGGCCAAGGAGCAGATGGCAACTGAGGAGTAGCGGATCTGCGACAGTTTTAGCGCTGCACCCTTCGCTATGGGCCTAAGTAGGTCAGCTGCGTGATAGGACGGAGTAGCCAACACTACCCCGTCGGTTTCGATCAGCTCGGTCTTTCCCGCCCGCTCGAAGTGGACAAGCCAACCTTTGCCATTTGGTTCGATCGCACTAACCTTTGCCGCCATAATTATTTTGGCCCCGTTGGTCTGTGCTCTCTCGGCCGTCGCCGATATGAGCTGTCCCAGCCCCCCGGGCAGGCTCGCAAATATTGGACTTGGTTTTGAATTCGATCCACTCATTTTCTGGCCGCGGCCTTTGGATGGTAGTTTTGGCCTTGCGGTCAGCGGCCCAAGGAGCTGTGGGGCCATGATCGATATCGACGATCCGTAGACCGAACCGGCGTTGATCCCGCCGATAAGGGGATCGACCACGCCCTCGGTGAATCCCCTTCCGAGCCTCTTTTGGCATAGCAACCCCAACGAGTCGGTCTCCTGGTCGCCCCTCAGACCAAGCAGTATTCCCACCGAGGCGCGTAGCCGCGAACCGAGACCCACCGAGTGAGTGTGCAGGGGAACCCTTGGGTCCGTCGGAATTCCCATGGCAAGCTCGCGAGGCATGGGGTTTAGTGCACCGTTACTATAGAGGAGCGCTGAACCCGCAGATGGCGCCGTGAGTTGGTCGGCAATTCCGAGCTCTTGGGCAAGCTTCATTCCGTGGGGGTTCCGCCTTAAAAAGGCGTCGGCACCACCTTCAAGAATTCTGCCGTCGCGTGTTTCAGTCAGGATCTTTCCCCCGAGTCTCCCTTCCGACTCGATCAGCACGACCTCATTAGCTGGATTGAGAGATAGCTCGTAGGCCGCTCCCAGACCGGCGATTCCGCCGCCGACTACCACAACTCTCATCGGATTGACCCTTCAGCTCGTCGTCGATCTTTTTGAGCAGAGATTATCCCTCGCCCGTGTTCGTGGACGAACTCGACGAGCCTTCTAAGTATTTCCGGATCTGTCGAGGGGAGTACCCCGTGGCCTAGGTTGAAGATATAACCCGGTGCCCGGCTAGCGCTTTTCAAGACCATTTCCGCCTCCTTTTTTACTTCGTCGAAAGGGAGGAGGCATGCGGTCGGGTCGAGATTCCCCTGGATTGCCAAAGCGCCGTTAGTTGCGTCGACTACCTGGTCGATTTCCACCCTCCAGTCGAGTCCCAGTACGTCGGCGCCGGAGTCCGCCATGAGCGGGATGAGTGAAGCCGTCCCTACGCCGAAATGTATAGTCGGAATCCGATATGGCTTGATGGCGTCGAAAACGGCCTTGGAGTAGTCCAAGACGTATTTTTGGTAGTGCCGAGGCGCTAAGGAGCCGGCCCAAGAGTCGAATAATTGAATCGCATCGGCTCCCGCCTCTATCTGCGCCTTGAGGAATGAGATCGATAGGTCGGTCAGCCGCTGCATCAGCTGGTGCCAGAATTGTGGATAGCCGAGCATTAAAGCCTTTGTCGCCTCGAAGTTTTTCGACGGTCCACCTTCGATTAAGTAGCTAGCAACCGTGAAGGGTGCGCCGGCGAATCCGAGGAGGGGGACGGATAGCTCGCGTTTGAGTATCCGAATCGTCTCGAGGACGTAGGGGACCTCTAGATCCTCGATCCTTATCCGATCGAGGTCCTCTATAGTCCTGATCGGTTCGGCAAGATAAGGGCCTTTGTTGGGGAGGATCTCGATTGGAAGTCCGATACCTTTGAGCGGAACCATGATGTCGGAATAGAGCACCGCAGCATCAACACCGTATCGCTTTACCGGCTGAAGAGTGATCTCTGCAGCGAGGTCGGGAATCTCAACCGCCTTGAGAATTGATCCGGTACCCCTAATGGCCCGGTACTCGGGTAGAGCCCTTCCGGCTTGGCGCATAAACCACACTGGGACAATCGAAGTACTCTTTTTTGCCGCCTGTAGCAGCAATGGAGGGGCCTTCTCAGCGTCCTCTTCTGTCTTGGGATCATGGAAAGTCATAGTTTTGTCGATTTGAGCCTAAACTCTTTTGGTCAGATATCCACGGTTTTGTTCAGTGAGGTTGCGTGAACCATTTAGAGTTCGAAGCCGAATCCAGCTTCATCAAGGCCGCCTATTTGCGCCTTGAGGAGACAAAAACCCAGGCCAGAACGATGATGGAGGACGTCTTAGACATCGGCAAAGGTGGCACCCATCAGGCTAGGACCGAGCGGGATATGGTCGTTCGCAGTGCCTTGTCGAGGCTGGAGCAGCTAGAGATAGGCGACCAGGCGCTCTGTTTTGGAAGAATCGATCTTGTCGGCGACGAAGCGTCAGAAGAGGGGCTCTCTTTCCATCTTGGGAGGGTCTCAGTAGCGTCGAAGGACCAAGAGCCGATGATCATCGACTGGAGGGCGCCGGTAGCGGAGCCCTTCTATCGCGCTACCGGAAAAGACCCGATGGGCGTGGTAAGGAGGCGACACTTTGAATGTCGCGGGTCTGAGTTACTTGGGATAGAAGATGAATATTTAGGCGCATCCACCTTCACCGATGAGGGAAACCCCTCCGAAGGAGAGTCCGACGACCCGGTTGAGATATCTGGCGCCGGGGCACTCTTCGCCGCTATCAAGCGACCACGGACCTCCCAGATGCGCGATATCGTCGCTACGATCCAGGGCGAGCAGGATCGGATAATTCGACACCCGATGGCCGGGATGCTCGTCGTGCAGGGCGGCCCGGGAACCGGCAAGACGGCGGTAGCACTGCATCGAGCCGCCTACCTCCTCTACACCCACAAGTGGCGCTTCGAGTCGCAGAGAATCTTGGTGGTTGGACCGTCATCGTCCTTTCTGAGGTATATCGAAAGGGTGCTGCCCTCTCTCGGCGAAACCGGCGTTGAGATGGCAACTCTCGACTCAATAGCCGGTTACGGACCCCCTAAGAAGGTCGATCCCCCCGAAGCGGCGGCGATCAAAGGCGGAATAAAGATGGCCCGAGTCATCGCCAAGGGTATTCGAGACCGCCAAAGGCCGCTTCAGCGCAACTTTGAGGTACCTTTTGGTGCAAAGTATCTCGTTATCTCTCCAGAGCTTTCGAGGGATGCCCTCCTCCAAGCGAGAAAGAAGCGCCAGGGACATAACGCAAAGAGGCGGACGGTTGAACTCTTTTTGGCCAGATCCCTAGCCAAGAGCTATCTAAGCGACGGTCCTTTTGTAAGGGAGCCCGAGGCGGACGAAAACATCGTTTCGATCGCCTTCCACGCTGAAAAACTGAGCGCTACCCAGCTGCCTGGAGAAGAGGATCCGGAATTAATCGCAGAGGTGATGGTTTCCATCCGCCGCTCTAGAGCCTTTCAGCTCGTCGTTGAGCGGATATGGCCTAAGTTGACCCCGACTCAGTTTTTGGGCGACCTATATAGGCACGAAGCCCTCTTCCACCTTGCTACAAACGGAATACTCGATAAAGCGGAGGCCGAGGTGGTTTTTGCCGCTTCAAAGAAGGCTCCTAATGAGCCCGATCCAATTTGGTCCAGAGAAGACCTCGCACTCCTCGATGAAGCCAGCAGTTTGCTAGGTCCGACCGAGAAGGGTGAAGAGGATCCGGAGAGCTTCGCCCACATGGTGATCGATGAAGCTCAAGACCTCTCCGCGATGCAGGCGAGGATGCTAAGGAGACGCTGCCTTTCGGGTTCGATGACCGTACTTGGTGACCTTGCCCAGGCTATCGGCCCCTCCATTAGGAGTTGGGAACATATCGCCGAGCATCTGAATGGGAACAGGCCTTTCAAGTCATTCGAACTCAGCGTGAACTACAGGACTCCCAAAGAGGTGATGGAGCCGGCGTCGTTGGTCTTAGCGAAGTACGCCCCCGAGCTGCCATCCTTGAAGACCCTTAGGGCGAGTGGATATCCCGTTGAGACAACGAAAGTGGCTCTCGACGAGCTCGTCGAATCGGCCGCAAAGATAGCTATGGGTGAGTTGCACAAAGTTGAACCCGGTACGGTTGGGATCCTCGCAGCTTCCGCCCTCAGAGGGGATATTGCCAAAAAGATCGAGTCATACGGAGACGAGGCGACCAGGGTCTCGATTCACGACCCCGAGTCGGTCAAAGGGCTGGAGTTCGACTCCGTTGTGGTCGTGCAGCCTATGAATTTGCTAAATGATCCTGAGAGATCCCTGAGAGCACTATTTGTCGCAATGACGAGAACTACCCAGAGGCTTCACCTGCTTACCAGTATTGATTTGCCAAAATGGTTGGTTTTGGGCGAATCTTAATTGGTAGTTACTTTAAATATTGGTCTAATCTGGCGCTAATTGATGCAAGATTTGGACTAGACAGGAACACATGACACAAGCAGTTGCCGCGAGGGCGGCAAAGCCAAAGGAGCCGTTGCGCTTTAACAAGCCATCGATGCTGGGTGTTGGCACTATGGTATGGCTCGGTTCGGAGCTGATGTTCTTCTCCGGACTCTTCGCGGCCTACTTCACTATCCGCGCCAACAGGACCGGTTCGTGGCCGCCACCGGGCATCAAATTGGATGTATTGCAGACCGGAATTTTTACAATAATTCTAGTTATGTCGAGCTTCACAATGCAAAAAGCGGTCTTTGAAGCTGAGCATTTTAGAAAAAGGTCCGCCCGAGCGTGGATAGTCGTGACCATGATTATGGGTCTTGCATTCTTGGGCAATCAAGCCATTGAGTGGAGCCGAGTCACCTTCTCGCAGTCGACCAATGCCTATGGTTCGATGTTTTTTATCATGACAGGATTACATGGACTCCACGTCTTGTTGGGAGTTGTGGCGATGGGCTTTTTGATGCTCAGACTCGCAGGGAAAAAGACTGATCCCGGGGAGTTGGCTGCACTGCAGTCGGTCAGTTACTACTGGCACTTCGTCGACGTTGTTTGGATAGCGCTCTATGGAGTGCTTTTCTTGTTGCACTAGGAGCTAATTTAAAGTGAAATTCAGCATCAATGCGGCAAGAGACAGGCTGTCGAAGCCCATTTTCAGTTCAATTGCCCTAGCGGGAATAGTCGGTGGGATCGGGGTCGCAACCTTCTCCTCACCGAGTGCGGCGGCAGCTCAATCAAGCTACTCGACTGGTAGCACTTCGATCACTTATAAGGCCCCTCCGACGAACCTCGTTTCGGAGGGTAAGGCGATTTTTGAAGAGAACTGCGCTAGCTGCCACGGCGGGCTCGCTCAGGGTTCTGCTCGCGGTCCAAATCTTCAGGGTTTAGGGGCGGCGACTATCGACTTTTGGGTCTCGACCGGCCGGATGCCACTCGCTGACCCGACGATACAAGCGATTCAGAAGCCGTCTCGTTTCAACCGCCAACAGACCCTCGCAATCGACTCTTACGTCGTGTCTAAGGCTCCGGGTGGACCGGCGATACCCGACGTCAATCTTCCATCTGCGAGCCTCTCTCGGGGAGAGAGTCTTTTCGCTACCAACTGTGCGGCTTGCCACACCATAACCGGTGCTGGCGACGCTCTGGCTAACAATGTCTATGCACCGTCTCTTATGCCGGTTGACCCTACACAGGTCGCCGAGGCGGTTCGAACTGGGCCAGCTAACATGCCCCGCTTCGGTCCTGGGACCCTCACTAACGCCCAGGTTGCCGATATTGTCAAATACGTCATGTACCTCCATCATCCAAACAATGCCGGAGGGATCGCTCTTGGCCACGTCGGTCCTGTGACCGAAGGCTTTATAGGAATTTTGGTGGGACTAGGTGCTGTAATGCTGTTCGGCTTCTGGATCGGAGGAAGGTCTCATTGAGCACCGCCCATAACGTTGAGGGGCAGCAAAGTGATGCCCCGATAGTTTCGAAAAAGGTCGAAAGGGTCATTTCGATCTCTTTTCTGATCTCCTTTTTGGCAACCATCGCACTAGGTGTCGTGTTTTGGCAAGGAGGACAGCCTCAGCTGGAGGGTGCTTTCCTGTGCGTCGGCCTGCTGGGTATAGGCGTTGGGGTGGTTAGCTGGGGTAAGTACCTCGTTCCCCAAGGTCCCTTTGTCGAGGAGAGGGAAGAGTTAGAGTCTGGCGAGGACGACAAGGT
>JAJZCF010000069.1 GCA_021846265.1 Actinomycetes bacterium
CGTCATCTACGTCTCCCACGCGGTATTGGATCTCAGAGATTGTCGGCGGGGCCGGGGGAAGGCGACAGACTTCGACGATTGCCCTTACCGAATGATCAGCACGATAGATAGCTCTGCGTACACCATGGGGCGAAGCAAAGCGTTGGGCAACGGTTGCCCAGTTAGGGAACTTCTCTATATAGATATCTGGCCTGTTTTCGAACAAGCGTTGAAGCCGTTCATCAGTCCAACTTGAGAGTGTCTTCGCCACGACTTTTTGAGAGAGGACTGCGCTTTCTGGTATGTGAACCAAACCTCTGAGACTCCTCTATGGCCTTTTTAATTCAGCGATCGGAACGATTCTTCACCGATGCAGCCTAGTCCGAGTATCAAGTGCTAAAAGCAAAGTGCCGCCATTGTGGTCTCGTTTTATCAAAACTTAGGCAACCGGAAAGGACGCATCGGGAAACCCAAGGATGCCAAGCATCGCTGGGAGTGTCCTTGGCAAAAGGTGTCTACCCAAGAGTAGTTCTAAGAGCTTCTTGAATGGCTATCTAATGCTTCCACCGAGGCGTAGGGTTATCTCCCGAGAGGCCGCTAGCAACGGCTCAAGAATGTTGCTAAGTAGTTTTTTTCTGGAGTACTCCGACGTTGGGACTGCGACGTTGAGCGCTGCGACTATATTTTTTCCGTTTTGGCGAATTGGGGCGGCGATCGAGCTCAATCCGGGAATTGCCGACTCCTGCTGCAATAAGTACCCATCGCTTCGAGCCGCTGCGAGCTGTTCTCTGAGTTCATCCATGGTCCGCACTGCGTTTGGTCCCCACCGACCGGCAAAAGAAGACTCTGAAATGGTATGGTTCAGCTCTTCCTCGTTCATGCCGGCCAGAATCACCTTACCGATTGAACTAAAAACGGCCGGCACGGTCGATCCGACCCTTATTGCATCGGAAAGAACACCATCCCGCCTTGGTATTCGTGCTACAAACAGCACTTGATCGCTGTAGAGCACTCCGAGGTTGACCGTCTCAGAGGTCTTGGCGTGTAGGTCCCGCATTGTCGGGTCCGACGTTTGTACTAAATCCATGCCCTGCACCGCAGCAAATCCAAGTGCCAGCACGCTTGTCCCGGGCCGGACCTGGCCGTCTATCGTGCGTTCCAGATACCCTTCCTCTTCGAGGGTTGCAACCAGTCGAAATGTAGTAGGCATTGGTATTCCGCTCAATTCCACCAAATCCTTCACCCGGAGGACCGGTGTCTCGGCGCTGAAGAAGGAGAGTAGCCGCAACCCTTTCGCAAGTGCTTCTACGCGATACGAACGCGCTTGTGTCTTAGCATCGTCCTTTCTCGAATTGTCATACTCTTCGTTTGTCGTTGCATTCTCCATTTGTAAGCTTTACCATTTGACGAATCGAGAGAAGGTTCGTGGAGTACGGATCGGCTCCAGCCTAGCCGAGCGCAAAACTACACTTCGATTTTCGAATCGACTGAAAATAGCAGACTCGAAGGTCGTGTTTGGCTTCACCCCAAAACTACCGGAAACCAATCGCTTTGGTTGGTCTATTACGAGCCTGGTACATCCAGTGGCTATTCGACAGTACTTACACGGTCCACCTGCTCATTTCGGATTACGACCCCAAACTGGAAGTCTCTAATAATTGAGCGATTCTCCACGGGAGAATTACCTATACCCGGAAAACTCGAAGCTGGAGTGCGAGAGTCTGGTAGTACCCGATGAGCGTCATTAGCTCGAAGATTGCAGACTCACCCAAATCATAAGCACACCGACCAAAATCTAAGTCATCTAGGTCTCCGGTCCTTAGCATTAGCTCGGCGGCTTTAAATGCGACTCCTTCTTCCTCCGTCTGGCCCTCGGGCAACTCGCCTCTGGCAATCGCCGCAATCTCCTCCAATTTAAGTCCTGCGTCGAGGGCCAGGGGTTCATGGGCGCGACGCTCGAACTCACAGTTCCACTTGGCTGCGACCATTAGTATCGCCGCCTCTCGAATCCTCGGAGATAACTTGGTTGAGTAGCGTATCGCCGCTCCCAACTGCTGCAGGGCGAATCCCAGCTTCGGAGCGAGGAGCATTGCGTTAAATGGCCCCTCCAATGCACCCTCGGGCCCGAGGAGGGAAAAGCGTTGGGTTCCCTTTGACCTCTCGCCAAAAGCGATCTCATCAAATAGCAATCTCTGGTCAGCGTCTAGCTCGTCACGCACAAACCGCTTCAGTCGACGATTTCCATCCTCGGTCATCTCAACTCCCTTGAAAATTAGCTGCTACAAAATCGGTAGTCATACTCCCAAGTTCGCTTATCGAACTTACGAGTCGGTCCCCGGGCTTGAGATACCTGGGCGGCACCATACGATTTCCGACCCCAGCTGGTGTTCCGGTGAATATCAGGTCACCGGAGCGCAATTCGCACACGCTCGATAGCCGGGAAATTAACTCCGGTACCGACCAGATCATCTCGGAAGTTCTCGCCTTCTGCACGCAGGCCCCATTCAACTGGCATTCGAGAATGAGGTCGTCGCGGTTAGTACAGTTGGATGTAGTCGTAATATACGGCCCCACCGGAGCGAAACCCTCGAATGATTTACCCAAGCTCCACTGTGGCGCTGAACCGGCGAGTTGCACGTCCCTGGCCGAAAGATCCTGACCGACCATTAGCCCCGCCGTATAAGACCAAGCGTCATCTTCTTTGATGTTCCGGGCACTCTTAGCCATAACGACCACGAGCTCTATCTCCCAATCGAGGCGATTGCTTCGAACTTGCACCTCGCCGTAAGGACCCGCTAAAGAGCTAGCAAACTTAGTAAATACCTGCGGGAGGCCACTGGTGTCGTAACCCGCTTCGGTAGCGTGACTACGGTAGTTGAGGCCGATGGCAAATATCTGCCCGGGGCGCGGTGTCGGTGGCCCAAAAAGTCGCTCGTCGGGCAATGTCGAATGGCGGGGTTCAATCCCCCCCGCCCATTCTTCAAATGCCGCCCATTCTTCGAAAAGATCCTGTGGATTTGGGCCGAAGCGTCCCTTGCTGAGGGTGGCGACATCGCCGTATCCGTCATCCCAAATCAACGTCGATCTTCCGGAGACGTTTGCTAATCTAGCTCCGTTGTTCATCTCGAGTCAGGCACCGATCATCGAATATCCACCGTCACACATGATGAAATTGCCCGTCATGTGGCTTGCGTCGTCGGTTGCGAGCCAAAGCGCCGCAGCGGCGAGTTCTTCGGGTGGTGGGATCCTCCCCATCGGAGTCTGCGACAGTACCCGCTCACGCCTTCCGTTGTTCCAATCCTCCCGAGCTAACGTCGACTCGGTCTCCATGAACCCTGGTCCAAAAGCGTTGACCCTGACCGTCGGTGCAAAGGCCGCCGCATAGGACTTGGTCAGGCCCAAAATTCCGTACTTTCCCGCTGCGTACTGGGGAGCCCTCGGGCTTCCGCGCACCACCACCGTCGAGGCGATATTGACGATCGCCCCACGCCCCCGCTTGAGCATTCTCTCGCCATTTTCGTGGATCATCGCCATCGTGCCCTTTATGTCGACGGCTAAAACCCGGTCGACCACCTCTTCAGTTATATCCCGCCAAGACATCTGGTCAGTGGCAATATCGCCGACATTATTGATCAGGACATCCAAGGCGCCGGTTAGATCCCAGACCTTGGCGCACATCTCCCGAGTCTGATCCCAGTGTTTGAGATCCGCCTGCACGATAATCGCCTTTCTTCCAAAAGACTCGACGATCCCTGCAGTCCTTTGTGCTCCGGATTCCGAGGAGTTATAGTGAATGACGACGTCGGCCCCTTCAGCGGCCGCTCTTTGGGCTAGGGTCGATCCGAAACCGGTTCCCGCTCCGGTTACCATCACCCATTTCCCGCTAAAGCGCGGGTAGACGGGCTGGGGAAAACTTGGAGACTTCACCCCTTGGTCGTTAGTCATAAATACTCCCTTTTAGTTCTTGTTCCACTGTTAAATTCATCTTCTTCCCCACTAACGATTCTCGCCCCAAGGTGAGAGCCGTCCAAGCTGTCGATGGTGCTCAAACCAGCGTCCGACCACCATCGACGTAAAGTACGTGTCCGGTGATGAATGACGCGTGTCGAGATGCCAAAAAAAGTGCCGGACCCGTTAGCTCCCAGGTGGTGCCGAGTCGGCCAGCTGGGACCATCTTTTCAAGTTTGGCGCGGTTGTCGCCTTTGGAAAGGTAATCCTGGGTGAGGTCCGTCTCGATGTATCCCGGCGCTATTGCATTGACGGTGACACCGTAGGGAGCCCATTCCCTCGCCATAACCCGCATCATCTGATTTATCGCTCCCTTGCTGGCGGCATAGGGTGCATGGTCTGGATGGGCGAGCAGACCGGATACCGAAGAGAGCAGGATGATCCGTCCAAAGCGCCGCTCGATCATCGACCTCCCAGCCGCTTGGGCGAGGTAAAAGGCGCTATCTAAATTGATCTTTTGGATTCGAGTCCATTCGTCGTCGGTGAAGTCCAAGACCGGTTTCCTGAGGTTGATACCTACCGCATGGACGAGTACATCGATTCCGTCAAGGGCCACCTCTACCCGGGCGACGGCTTCTCGAGCGCCGCTTCCAGTCGAAAGATCGGCGGTAATGGTCAGTGCATCCGGACCGAGCTCCTTCGAGGCGACCTCGAGACGCTCTGGGTCTAGGTCGACCAAAGCCACCTTCGCTCCGGCGTCAACAAAGGCCTTGGCGCATGCAGATCCAATACCGCCGGCCCCAGCGACCAGTACCCTGCTGCCAGTTAGTCCGAGCCAATTTGGTTGAGACTCTAAGACGACTTCGTCGCTCACCAAGGATCCTCTTTCCTCATTAGTTTCATTTAGTAAAAGTGACTTTCATTCTTACATCCTAAATTGCCGTTGTCAACTAAAGGCAGGTTTGGCTTTAACCAAGTTGAGTTTTGTCTTCTCCAAGGGGTAGTTTGCGGTAGCAATTCGTGTCCCTACTTGCATAAATAAAAATGTCGTCGTACAAAACAGATGATCTTTAACACCGAGGTTGTTGGGGAATTAGTTCGCAAATTCTCCCTTTGCAAGTCGAAATCTGACTTCCTAACGAGCCTTTGGGCTCCGAACTACTTGACAGCCAAAACGGGGGCTGATAATGTCTCCATTAGTAAAAGTGACTTTCACTGTATGAAACTATAAGAAGAGGGGGGCGAGATGAAGCTAGTAACATTTGATGCCGGGCGAGTCGGGCGGATAGACGGAGACATGATCATCGAACTCGACTGTTCGACGATGCGCGAATACTTTGAGCGCGACGCTTCAGTCAAAGAGACCGGGGCTCGCGTCCGTCTTTCCGACGCCAAACTTCGTGCGCCGATAGTACCCAAGAAGTTTTTCCACACCGCCGGAAATTTCCGAGAGCACCACGAAGATCTGGCCCGTGTCAACTGGTCACACCCGGTGAACAAGGGAATCGTCTTTTTTCAAAATGTCGACGCGATCATCGGGACCGAAGAGCCCGTCGTCTACCCGAGCCAGCTGACCAATGAACTCGATTATGAGTTGGAGATGGCGATCGTCATCAAAAAAGGCGGAAAGTTCTTCTCCGCCGAGCAGGCCATAGAGCACATTGCGGGATACATGGTGTTCAACGACATCACCGCGAGGGATATTCAGCGCAGGGAGATGGCTTCTGGGGTTTTTTCATTCTCCAAAGCGATCGACACCTTCTGCCCAATCGGCCCATGGATTGTTACCGCTGACGAAGTAGGCGATCCTCACGACCTTGACATGGAACTCCGGGTCAACGGACAGGTTAGGCAGAAGTCGAACACCAGCCGAATGTCGGTTTCGATTCCCCAACTAGTCGCCTACCATTCTCCCCAGATCTACAGTCCTGGGGACCTGATCTCAACGGGCACCATTGCTGGGGTCGCAGCGAGTACCGACGACCCATTTGCTAACTACCTAAAACCAGGAGACGTGGTCGAGGCTGAAATCGAAAAACTCGGCATCCTCCGCTCGCCGATCATCTCCTGGATGGATGCTTATGGCGAAGAGCCGCCGCCCGCCGACATCTGGATGTAGTCCACAAGGGCGATCAGCATAACTGATGCGCCGCCACAGATGGATTATTTAGCCAAACACCCTTCTCGTTCGTCACTAGCTATCAAAATCGACTTGTAAAAATCAATACCGTTACATCAATTCAGTTCATAATCAAAAATAATAAATTGGGGGATCTAGAAAATGGGAATATTCAAAAACAACCGCCGCCGCATAGCCATGGTTTCGACGCTCGCCTCTTTGGGGCTAATTGCCGCAGCATGCGGGAGTTCAAGTTCGGCGGCGACTACCACCACTAACGCATCTACTACAACGGCCGCAACCCTAACCCCCGCCACCGTCAACGTCGGCGTACTGCCCATTGCCGACGTTGCGCCACTTTATCTCGGCATAAAGGAGGGCTTCTTCGCCAAGCAGAAACTAACAGTGGTCGCACATGCCCTTCAAGGTGGCGCAGCAGTAGCATCGGCGGTGGTCGGCGGTTCGCTGCAATTTGGATATGGTGCAACGGCCAACTTAATACTCGCTAATGCCCATGGAATCCCGCTGAAGTTTGTGGCCGCCGGTGACTTTGCGGCTTCAAATCCAGCCCAGGCATGGTCGGGGATCTTGGTAGGCGCAAATAGCGGCATCACTTCAATCGCCGGACTGGCAGGCAAGACGATAGCGTCAAACGCCCTGCAAGGAGAGAACGAATTAGCCCTAGATAGCGTTTTGCTCAAAAACGGCGTAAATCCCGCTTCTGTGCACGTCGTGGTCCTCTCCTTCCCAACGATGCCGGCCGCGCTGAGTGCCGGCCAAGTTCAGGCCGTGACCGAGGTCGAACCCTTTGTGGCTGCGATCGCCGCCCACGGAGGAAAGCTCTTGTCGCCACTGTTCGAAGGCGAGCAGCCGGGAATGCTGGTATCGGGCTACTTCACAAACTCGTCAGAGTTAGCTGCTAATCCGGGGATCGTAAAAAGATTCGTCACTGCGATCAATGAATCGCTCAACTATGCGGCGGCTAATCCAAGCGCAGCTCGTGCGATCATTCCTACCTACTCGAGCATCCCTACAGCTGTTGCCAATAGCATGAAACTGCCGGTTTGGAACGCAACGATCGGTTCGAATACCGTTCAAGGTCAAGAGAAGTTGATGAAGCAGCTCGGGTGGATTAGTTCTAACGTTCCAGTAAGCCAGCTGATCTGGTCGGGCGCAAATAAGTGACCTTTGCGAAGCTCGGGACTTGGAGGGCGGGGTGACTCAAGTACAGCTGGAGGCTGGCCTTGGTGAAGAATCCAAGGAGATTCCCCGAAACCGCAACCGTCCTCGTCGGCGAAAAAGGGCCCGGCAGGTGGGCGGGGTCGTACTCGCACTGGCGCTCTGGGAGGTCCTAAGCTCGACGGGAGCGATCAACAAAAATGCCCTTCCAACTCCCGCAGCTACCCTGGCGGCCATGGCCTCACACCTTGGGGCCCTCAGTTCTGCTTTAGCTTCTACTTTGGAGGCGTGGGCACTCGGGATGTTAGCGGCGGGAGTCGGGGGAATTGTCGTCGGTACTTTGGTGGGTCGTTCGAAAACGGCGGACGCCGCAACGGAGACCATCGTGAGAATGATGCGGCCACTACCTTCACTTGCTTTGATTCCTATAGCCATCTTAATCGCTGGCCTCGGGATAAAGATGACCTTTGGTTTAGTATCCTTCGCAGCTTTTTGGCCCGTATTCATAAACACCCGGGTTGGAGTTCGCCAGGTGGACAACCTTGCCCTCGAGACAGCGAAGGTACTAGGGCTAAAAAGGTTTAGTCTGCTCTATCGGGTAATCTTGCCATCCGCTTCTCCGATAATTGCGAGTGGCCTCCAAGTAGCAATCAGCCTCGCCTTGGTAGTCACCGTCTCTGTCGAGCTCGTCGGGGGAACCGGCGGGCTAGGGCAGTTCATTCTTTCGGCCCAACAAGGAAATGAAACGGCGACGATGTTCGCCGGGATCATCGTCGGTGGGATAATCGGTTGGGCGCTAAGCACCGGCTTCGCACGACTAGTAGATCGGCTCATTCCGTGGCGAACACGAGGAGCGGGAGGTACGCGATGATCGGGGCCAGGCCAGATCGGCGGCGAAGCGGCACAATTGTCCACTTCGGACTCGGATGGCTAGGGTTGGCGATTCTGGCGGCAATTTGGCAGCTCCTTGCGCTTGCACTACACACCCCGGTCTTTCCAACCTTCACCACCTCTTTAGTAGCCGCCTGGCACGTAGTGACCAGTTCGACCCTAACCATCGACATCATTCCTTCGGTCGAACGTACCGCCCTTGGCTTTATCATCAGCGCAATTATCGGGGTAGCGGCGGGAATGGTGATCGGTCACTACGAGGTCGTGCAAGATTGGTCCTCGGCAGTTGTGGATTTTATGAGGTCTTTACCCACCCCGCTCCTGGTACCGGTAGCCATCGTAATTTTTGGTGTCAACGGCCGCATGGTAGTGGTCACGATCATCTCAGCTGCCATTTGGCCGATACTCATCAATACCGCCAACGGAACATCGACGATCGAGCCGACCATGATCGACACGGCTAAGACCTACGGATTCCGAGGTCGAAGCCTCTTTTTGAAAATTGTCCTTCCAGCGGCGTCTCCACAGATATTCGCTGGACTCCGAGTAGCGCTCAGCGTTTCCCTGGCGGTCATGGTCGTAGCTGAAATGCTCGGTGGGGGCTCGGGGATCGGATACTTCATCGCCAACGCTCAGCAGTCTTTCAATATCGACGGGAGCTACGGAGGCGTGATCGTACTCGGCTGCCTCGGTTGGATTTTTAACACCCTGTTTTTATTGTTTGAGCGTCGACTGCTGGCCTGGCAGCGAGGCACGGTGGGAGGACTATTAGATGTCTGATTCGGTTCTTAGTATCAAAAAGCTGCAGGTATCGATTCAGAGTCGCGATGGATCGGTCAACGAAATTACCAAAGATGTCAGCTTAGAACTCCACGAGCACGAGTTTGTAAGCATTGTCGGCCCGTCGGGTAGCGGGAAGACGACCCTCCTTCGTGCTGCCTCTGGTCTGCGCCCACCTTCTGGGGGTGAGGTCATATTTGACCAGAAGCCAATAACCGACGTCCCTAGAGGGCTGGCCATCGTTTTCCAGGAGTACAACAAGAGCCTCTTCCCTTGGCTGACTATTGGCAAGCACGTGGCGATGGGGGTTGCAACAGTTGACGCAGAGATGAGCTATAACTATACACAATGAACTTGCGTGAGTGGGCACTGTCCCAAGGCATACATCCGCAGACGGCATACAAGTGGTATCGTGCCGGTAAGTTGCCTATTCCTGCGCGTAAAGTTGGACAACTCATATTGGTTGGCGACCTAGAATCACAACCGTCCGCATTTAAGTCTGCCGTCATATATGCGCGGGTCTCTTCGGCAGATCAAAAACCAGACCTAGATCGTCAGGTAGCTAGAGTTCTCTCCTGGGCTACAGAACGGGGATACTCAATAAATCGTGTAGTAACTGAATTCGGTTCGGCTCTTGATGGGCATAGGCGTAAGTTTGTGTCGCTACTGAAAGACCCAAAAGTAGACACTATTTTGGTCGAGCATAGAGATCGTGTCTGTCGCTTTGGAGCCGAATATATAGAGGCTGCACTTGAGGCTCAGTCAAGGAAATTGGTTGTGGTAGACCCCGCCGAGGTAGACGACGATCTTGTTCGAGATGTAACCGAGCTACTCACATCTTTGTGCGCTCGCCTCTATGGTCGTCGTTCGGCTGCCGACAAAGTTCAGCGTGCTATTGAAGCGGTGTGCTCATGATTGCCGTAATGCGGACAAAAGCGCAAGCTCAAAAAGTAGCCGATCTAACCGAAGGTAAGGTTCTTCTTGATGAGGGTAGACCAACAAGAAAAGTAGCACTTACCGGAGATTTCGAGCTATACCGAGATGCGGTAGAGTCAGTGAGCGTACTATTCCAGCTCTGTGATGATACCGGTGAGAAGGTGGCAACCGGGTGGACGGTCACAGGGGCTTGTTTTGAGATCGAGTGGCCCAAGGACCAACAGAAGGTATCGGGTATACGGTCTCACTTCGGGGCCAGAAGAGTCGCCTACAACTGGGCGCTAGCCAAAGTCAAGTCAGACATGGAGGCCAAAGAAAAAGACGCAAGCTACCTACCTACACCGTGGACTCTTGAGGCTCTTCGCAAACAGTGGAATCAAGAGAAGAACGAGGTCGCTCCCTGGTGGGGAGACAACTCCAAGGAGGCGTATGCCTCTGGTATAAGTGACCTAGTGCAGGCGCTCTCTAATTGGTCCAGCTCTAAACACGGAAGACGAAAAGGCAGGAAGGTCGGCTTCCCTAGGTTCAAGTCAAAGAGAAAAGACCAGAACAGAGTACGTTTTACAACTGGCACTATGCGTTTTGAGGACGACCGCAGAACAATCGTGCTGCCGACGATAGGCGCTCTACGCTCTAAGGAGAATACACGTAGAGTACAACGCCACCTTGCCAAGAACAATTCTCGACTACTCAACTGCACTCTATCGGAGAGATGGGGTAGGTTGTTCATCTCTTGTCAGCTTGCCATTAGAACCAACGTTGTCTCCAATCGGGCTTCATCAAAACCTGTTAACGGCCATTGAGAACTGCAAGCTCGCGGCCACGAAAAATGCATACGGGTGGCCATCACTTTTGCATACGTTACCACCTTTGGCGGTCACTGGTCCCACTGAGGGGTCCCAGAAAGTTGATCA
>JAJZCF010000070.1 GCA_021846265.1 Actinomycetes bacterium
GATCGCTCAGGTCGGGCTCAAAATGCCAGACCCTTTTAAATTCAAATCCTCGCTCGGTGCCGTCGTAAAAAAGGTGCGAGCCAACTGGGTCCTCGTAGACAAACTGATTATCCACGGTATAAAAACTCTCGCCGCCATTGTCAGATCGCTGAACAATCTGCCCAAACCACTCGGTCGACTGAGACGCAAATATTCGACTTGGATCGGCCGGTGATCCTTTGATGTGGTAAACCTCCCAGCCGCCAAAAAAAGGGCCTTTCAGGCTCCATTGCCTCCTACGTTCGTCCGATGTAGCGATAAAGGCGCCTTTTTTGGTTCCCACCAAGAGTCGAACAGCAGTCACTATCCCCACCTCCAGCCCCCTATCGAACCATTCCGTCCACTAGGCCCGGTTCGTTATCCATACAACACTTCCCGAAACAAACGCCCAACGAAAGCTGGTCCCGAGAACCAACCAAGCCCCGCTCGCCTAATCAGTAGAAAAAGTCCGAAGCTCATATTTAACTAAAAACTATCGCGACTCGTGGACTGATGCATTTATATTTACAAATCTCCCACCAGCAGGCCTGGATATTGCACGCCAGACGCAATTAGTACGGAGGTTGTGCTTAGGCTAACAGCCAAGAATCGTTACTTCTTGAACCGACAAAGGCCGACATTAGGCATAATTCCCGCTACTTTACGTTAACGTAAGCATCGGATTTGGATCTGTCAATTCGCACGGAGGTGATCATGGCACAGACGAACACCGCCCAAGGTCCTATAGAACGCCACTGGTATGACATGGAGCACGCTCACGTCACCCATCCGAGCAGGTACAAGTGGATAGCGCTCTCGAACACCACAATAGGCATGCTTATGTCCACGATTAACAGCTCAATCGTGCTGATAGCACTACCAAATATTTTCAACGGAATCAAACTTAACCCGCTTTCTCCCGCCAACACTGGTTATCTCCTATGGATGCTCATGGGATTCCTGGTCGTTACAGCTGTCCTCGTAGTTAGCTTTGGGCGAATCGGGGACATGTTTGGCAGGGTTCGAATGTACAACCTCGGTTTCGCAGTCTTTACGGTCTTTTCGATTTTGCTCTCCCTCACCTGGATGCACGGACAGGCTGCGGCGATGTACTTGATAGTGATGAGAATTTTCCAGGGAGTCGGTGCGGCCTTTTTGATGGCAAATTCGAGTGCAATTATCACCGATGCATTTCCAGCTAATCAGCGCGGTATGGCCCTAGGGATAAACCAGGTAGCAGCGATCGCTGGTTCCTTTATCGGTTTGATCATCGGAGGATTGCTCGGACCCTTCGACTGGCGATTGGTATTTTTGGTTTCGGTACCAGTAGGGCTGTTTGGGACTTTCTGGGCCTACTTTAAGCTAGAAGAGCACGGCGTTCGCACACCCTCGAAGATCGACTGGTGGGGAAATCTCACCTTCGCCCTGGGGCTGATCCTCATATTGGTGGGAATCACCTACGGTATCGAACCTTACGGAACTTCCTCCATGGGCTGGACCAACCCAAGCGTACTCTTCGAACTCATCGGGGGGATCGTGTTTCTCGTTATCTTTGGGATCGTCGAAACAAAAGTCTCACACCCGATGATTCAGCTCCACCTCTTCAAAATCAGAGCCTTTACGGCGGGAAATATCGCCAGTCTTTTGGCCTCTTTAGGACGAGGCGGGATGATGTTTATCCTGATTATTTGGCTGCAGGGGATCTGGCTGCCACTTCATGGATATAGCTTTGCCAGAACTCCACTTTGGGCGGGTATCTATATGGTCCCGATGACTGTGGGCTTTTTGATATCTGGGCCTTTGTCGGGTTGGCTCTCCGACCGATACGGGGCCCGTCCTTTCGCCACTGGAGGGATGGTACTAGCGGCTATTAGCTTTGGGCTTTTGGAGCTACTTCCGCTCAACTTTAGTTATACGGCCTTTGCCTTACTCTTACTCCTAAATGGCCTTTCGATGGGCATCTTCGCTTCGCCTAATCGCGCTGGAGTGATGAACAGCCTCCCCGCAGACCAGCGAGGTGCTGGTGCCGGAATGCTCAACACCTTCCAGAACTCAGCTATGGTCCTATCGATCGGAATATTCTTTTCTTTGATAATCGTCGGCCTCTCTAGCTCCTTGCCCTTTAGCCTTTATCACGGTCTGGTGAATCAGGGCGTACCAAGCGTCGATGCGAATCGTATTTCCCACCTACCACCCATAGGTACCCTTTTTGCGGCGTTCCTTGGCTACAACCCAATCCAGCACTTATTGGGACCAGCTCTATCAAGGGTCGATCCGACGAAGGCTTCTTATTTGATAGGTCGGAGTTTCTTCCCGTCATTGATTTCGGCCCCATTCAAAAAGGGCCTCGACATAGCATTCGACTTCGCACTCGTAGCCTGCCTTTTAGCAGCAGGTGCTTCTTGGATGCGGGGTGGAAAGTACTATCACGAAGACGCTTCGACGGAGACTATACAGTCGTCAGAACTGGCCTAGCCAAAACAGAGCCAAACAGATCGCTAACTTTTCCGACTCTAAAAGCAATGCTGTTGCGACATCGTCGAGTTACGGTCGATTAGCGCTAAGCAATTATTAAAAGCAGCTCAGCACCTTATCTCCCAGAATGCATTGAGCCGCATTGTCACTGGTCAGCTCGGTGAAGCACTTGAGAGACTTCGGAATTCCGGATCTGTTATTATGGCAAAACGAGCTATTTAGACGCGAGGTGCTAATGCTAATTATCGAGTACGACGTCGACAGCAACGGCCTGTGCGAAGTCCTGGCGCTTATTGACGCAACCGCTGAAGATGGACACGATCCCGACGGAACTCTTTGGCTCGAATGGCGAAACAGCTTTGAAGACGAGGGGCATGGCTGTGTACGCGTACCCGACGAAGATGTTCGACTGATAGATGGAACTGACGACAAGGAAGAGCTCATAGCGATCGTCGAAAGGGTCATACTAACGGACCGAAAGTCCAAGGAGGCAGAAATTGTCGATAAGTAGTACTAGGTCGTCGATGTACAAGCTTGCCCGGGTCCTGGGTGATGTTGAAGCGATAGAACACGGATACTCGAAAGGCGGACTATCCGGTGCCGCTACTTCAGAAATCCAAAGGCGAGTCCGGAGGACCATCTACCGCGATGGAAATCGTCAAATAAATAAGTTTGTTCGGGCCGTTGGGTTGATGCCAAAGCACAAGTAACACTTGCCTCGGCTTTCGTCGATTACGACCACTCTAAAGGCGCCAGACGGGTGCGGCATTCAGAAGTTTCAGCTGCTTTGCGAATTCGAGTGATGGCACTTTTCCTGGCTTTATAACTGCAAATAAAGTCCCTTTATTCGTCTCCTCAAGGATTCGACTCAAAGTCACGCTCATCGGTGACGATCACTTACTGGGAGTCGCAGATCGCCTGCTACCCACGACAATTGATCTGAGCATCGGAAATCACCAGCAATGAGTCAAACGAAGATCTCGATAGCGATAAATGAGCGGATTTATCTAGCCCTTTTTACCAGGGATGCAGCGGACATTTCCTGCGATGGAGCCGAGAATGTCCCACCGCTGCATAGCGTGACTGAAGCCGATCCAGTAGCACCTTGGAACAGTGATCCTCTGCCGCTCGAAATTGAGTGGCTTAGCTGGTGGGAAAACATTGTGAATAGAAGGATCGATTCGATCAACGACGGATCGTCTTCAAGCTCCTACTGGACCATCCAAGAAGACTTGGAAACTATCAGGATATACAGTGAACTCGAACAACTTCAGCAGCTAATCAATCGCTATGCCGATCTGTCTAGATTCAGCCTGCAGGGATGGCGGGATGGCGCAAACTTCAATTTTTTAGATCCCTTAGCTAAAGTGAAATCGGTAGTCGCCGATGGGATTTCAACTTCACTGGCTAGCTCACTAGTAAATTTCGATCACTCTAGCCAATTGATCGAGCTCACGCTGGATATTGTGCCCTCAAGTACCGTCTGGATATTGGCCCCTGCCAGCGGATATCTAATTGCGACCACCCAGTCCTTCGAGCGCCCTAACCCTTGGCTAGTTTCCTTAATTGGTCAATCAGCACGAGTTACGAGAACTAACTGACCGGGAATTGTCTCATTTTAAGGAATGAGGATTCCCTGGGTCCACCTCGACTTCTGCTGGTTGCCAGCTGGCATGGCCACGCCTGCGAAACAGCGAGATTGACAGCGAACATAAAATGAATCTGACTGACTATCTTGCAAAGTTCAATAACCGTGTGAGCGACCTGCCAGTTAGACGATCCAGCTACCAGCTGAATCCACCAAATGCCTTGAAAACTTTTTGATCATCGCCTTCATAGGGTATTTGTCCTCAAAATCTCATTTCTACTCCGAGACAACATCTGGACTTTGAGGATTCCAATTAGGCTTCAAGGTATACCTATCCCACCTGGGGTGGGTCTATCCGGGAGGTTGTAATGATACCGGAGTACAAGGACGAGATTCTGCTTCGGCTCAAGACGATACGGGGTCATGTCACGGGAGTCCTGTCAATGGTCGAGTCAGACAGATATTGCCCTGAGGTCATGAAACAGGTTGCAGCGCTGCAGTCCTCTTTGGAAAAAGTAAACCGAACACTTCTAAGAAACCACTTGGAAACCTGTGTCAGCGAAGCTATCCAGACGGGAAATGGCAAAGAAAAAATATCAGAGTTACTCGATGCGCTTAGGTTCAATACATCATTGACCGACCTGCGCCACCAGGGCGAATTGCTAGCTGACCTCAACGGAGAAGTCGACTGTCCAACCTGCTCAGGAAAACCTGCTGGCGAACGCAGCGAGGTCCTATCGTGAATACGAAAGATCTGGTTACGCCCACCAAAGTGGAACTGATAGTCGAGGGGATGACCTGCGCCTCCTGCGTTAGGCGGGTCGAAAAGGCCCTTGAAAAGGTCGAGGGTGTCAAAGGTGCCTCGGTAAATCTGGCTACCGAGACAGCTGAGGTAGACCTTGGGACTAATTCTGAATCTAGCCAGATCGAACAGGAGATACTCACAGCCGTCGAAAGGGCCGGATATAAGGCACACTTTCCCCAAGTAAAGGCCAGGCAAGAAGAAACCCAGCGCATTACGATTGAGGTCTCAGGGATGACCTGCGCCTCCTGCGTTAGGCGGGTCGAAAAGGCCCTTGAAAAGGTCGAGGGTGTCAAAGGTGCCTCGGTAAATCTGGCTACCGAGACAGCTGAGATAAACGGTATAAATTTTGTCGATGCCACCAAGCTCATCCAAGCTGTAAACAATGCTGGTTACGGCGCTGCTTTAACCGGAGCATCCAAAACCCTGGAACAAGCTTCGCTCGACCGTCAGGCAAAGCGGCACGCCGAGCTAAGGATGAGAAAGAACAAACTTCTAGTCGGTGCGGTGCTATCGGTTGCCGTCCTAACCGTAAGCTACGGGTTTTCAAAGAGCGGCTGGCCCAATTTCACGGCGCTAATCCTTGCGGCTCCCGTCTATTTCTGGGTCGGTTCGAGTTTTCATACTGCCGCTTTAAAAAGTATCAAACACGGCGCAACCAATATGGATACCCTCGTCTCACTTGGCTCATCGGTCGCCTTTTTCTATTCGATCGCCGCGACCCTATTTCTCAGTGACAAGCAGACCTACTTTGACGTCGCAGCGGTAATAATCACCTTGATATCTTTAGGAAAATACCTAGAGCTAGCGGCCAAGGTGCAAGCTGGAGCCTCACTCGAACAGCTGATGACCCTTCGTCCGTCGGTAGCGCACCTCATAGCAAGGGCGGAATCGGTAGTCCAAGGTGACATCGCAAACACCTCTGACATTCCCGTCGACTCGCTGAGGCTTGGCGACTTGGTGCTAGTCCGACCGGGAGAGAGCGTCCCGACAGATGGCCTTATCGACAAGGGCGATCCGTCGATAGATGAATCGTTGGTCACCGGAGAGAGCGTGCCTACCACAAAGCATGCAGGCTCCGAAGTAGTAGGCGGGTCGATTAATGGTCTGTCACACTTCGTGATGAAAGTTTCTAAAACCGGCGATGAAACAGTGCTGGCGCAAATTGTCTCCGCAGTTCAAAAGGCGCAACTCGAAAAGTCTAAAGTTCAGCGCCTGGCGGATTCGGTTTCTTCCGTCTTCGTGCCGGCGATCATCATTTTGTCGCTTATCACTTTTTCGGGCTGGATGCTCACGAACCACTCGTTCCTTTCGGCACTTGTAGCATCGGTCGCAGTCCTTATCGTTGCCTGTCCTTGCGCCATGGGTCTTGCAACTCCGATGGCGACACTAGTTGGTACGACGCGAGGCGCAGAAAAGGGTCTTTTACTTTCCGGCGGAGACTCACTTGAAATCGCCAAATATATCCAAGTCATAGTCATGGACAAGACCGGGACACTTACCGAGGGATCGCCGCGTGTTGTCAGGGCCATCGCCTTGAACTCGACCCCGATTAGCGACTACTTACCCATTTGCGCTGCACTCGAGTCCAGGTCGGAACACCCCTTGGCTCGGTCCATCGTCAAATACGCAGACGAATTGTCAGTTACCTACACCGACGTCGACCTAGTTGGTCAAAAAAGTGAGTCTGGCTTAGGCGTTTTTGCAAACACCACTAACTTCGATCACCAATACAGGATCGGATCCCTTAAGTTCCTAATTGAAAACGACATAGATGTAACGCTCGCTCGAGGAGCGATCCAGGAAACCTTTGACCTTTCCGAGAGCGTCGTCGCTCTAGCCATTGATAAAGAAGTTGTAGCGCTATTCGGGATCACTGATCCGATAAGATCAGACGCCGATGCTGGGATCAAAACATTGAAGGCTCTAGGAGCAAAGGTAATCCTGGCTAGTGGTGATCGAAAAGAAGTAGCTGGTAACGTCGCCACAAAGCTAAATATGGACGGATTTTATGGAGATCTAAAACCTCAAGATAAAGCCGACTTAATAGCTAGGTTGAAAGAAGGAGGTGCCGTCGTTGCAATGGTGGGAGATGGGATCAACGACGCGCCAGCTCTGGCAGTTGCTGACGTAGGAATCGCAGTGGGATCCGGTACGGCCATGGCAATGGCCAGTGCCGATATAACCCTAGTGCATGGAGACGTGTCGGCGATTGCCGATGCAATCGCGCTCTCAAGGGCAACAAGAAAGATCATCTGGCAGAACCTCGGGTGGGCATTCGGTTACAACCTCGTCCTGGTCCCTTTGGCGGCTTTTGGAATTCTTCCACCGATCTATGCCGCCCTGGCAATGGCGACCTCGTCGGTATCGGTGGTTCTCAACTCCCTAAGGCTAAAGCGATTCCGCCTCGGTGAAAATCCTAATACAGTGCCCAGAATCAACGAAATCACCGCCTGAAAATCTCTCAAATCAATACCACGGACAATATATAGATTAATTAGATAGGACAGGAAAACACATTGAAAACAGTACAACTAGTAGCAGATGACATCTCCTGCAATCATTGCAAGATGACGATTGAAAATGGTCTATCCGGAGCTGAAGGCATCACCGAGGTCGCCGTAGACGTCGAAACTAAGACGGTTAACGTTACCTTCGAAGAACCTCTTGTTGGTGTCGATGCCTTGCTTAGCAAGCTCGATGATCTCGGTTATCCAGCGCGTCAAGCATAATCCGAAGGCCAGGATTGAAGAATTCATCTATGCCGCTTCGAACTTTCCAGCGGCCAATTCTGGTCGGTTGACCGACTGAATTTCCGAGTCCTAAATGGCACTTCTGAGTTTTTCTTTCGTATAGCATAAGGCAGTCGGCTCCCTATGATTGACCAAGAAGGTACTGGTGAATTCGGTTCTGGTGTTAGATTCCTTATCTCGGTCATTCGGAGTTAAACGCGTACTCAATGACCTGAGTTTTGAGGTTCCTCAAGGCGAAGTATTTGGGTTTTTGGGTCCAAATGGATCTGGCAAAACTACGACCATGAGGGTAATCTTCGGACTTTTGGCATCAGACTCAGGGGAAGTCCGCTTGGGTGGGAAAAAGATCACCAAGGCTGACTCAAAGCACTTTGGCTACATGCCAGAGGAGCGAGGGCTGTACCAGAAAATGACCGTCATAGACCAGCTCGTCTACTTCGGACGACTCCACGGACTCAGCCGGGACGGCGCAAGATCGAAGGCTATGCGCTGGTTGGATCGATTCGAATTGGGGGGGCAGGCCAGCTCCAAAATCGAAGCGTTGTCCCTCGGCAATCAACAAAGAGTTCAGCTTATTTCCGCTCTCATCCACGACCCTGAGGTGCTAATCCTAGACGAGCCATTTTCGGGCTTGGACCCGATTGCTACTGCCTCCATGGCTGAAGTGATGCATGAAATTGTCAAGGCAGACAAAACCCTAATCTTTTCATCGCATCAACTAGACCTGGTCGAATCCATATGTGAAAAGGTGGCGATTATCAAAGACGGCTCACTCGTCGCCTACGGCGATGTCGACGAGCTGACAAAGGGCGATGACCTCGAAATAGAGTTAGTAACTTCATCCTTAGACCTGAGCTGGATTTCCGACGTCCCGGGGGTTGAAGGCTTTATCGAGAACGATGGACGCGTAAGGGTGCGACTTCTCCACCCGCACGTCTCACAGGATCTCTTGCGAGCGGCATTGACAAATGGAGATGTTCGGGAGTTCGCATTTCGCAAGAAAAAATTATCAGAGGTTTTTCTGCAGGCAGTGACGACCAAATCTGCTTCAGGAGATTCTTTGGTCGAGATGACTAGCTCGCTCGAAAAAGTGGAGAGAACGTAAGTGCCCGTGTATTTAAGAGAAGTTGTCATATTTGTTTTAGCGCTTTCGGTCGCAGTGATCAGAAGAAGGTCGAGGTCGCGCAAGAAAGCGGCTAAACCTATCGTCGGCGCGGACAACGATTATCTAGCAAACACGCCGGAGCAAGATTTTAGGTGGCAGTCAGCCCCAGCGGCCCTGCTTGTGGCCAGGAGGGAGATTTCCCATAGGCTTGCTTCGCGAGCTTACCGGGTAATAATTATTCTGATGATTCTCATCTCGGTGGGGGCGATAGCTGTTCCGAAAATCATCTCCTCTTCGGGCTCAAAGCTTACGGTCGCAACAACACCAACCGGTGCGAAGGAGTTGCGGGCTGTTACTCAAAGGGTGGAGAAACTGGCCGGCGTCAACTTACGAGTATTAGTCGATGCATCGGCGGCGATTGTCGACCAAAGCGTTCGAAGCGGTAAGGCGGCTATTGGTTATGCAGACTCAAACCTCATACTCAAGAGGCCCTTTGCCCCAAACTCTACCTCGTCGACGATAAGGGTCGTAAGTGCCTTATCGGAGGGGATCCAAGTTGATAAGATTCTCTCTTCCGAACCAGTCAGGAAGCTTCCAAGCTCCTTAGTGACCCAGCTTCTTTCGCCGAAGCCGATCAAATTGGTCTACCTGCTCCCGAGCCTGGCGAAACCAAAGGACTTGTCCCTGGCAATCGTTGGGGTCATCGCCACCTTTATGTTGTTGAGCACTTACAGCGCATGGGTGCTAATGGGCGTCATAGAGGAAAAAAGTTCGCGAGTCATAGAGATACTACTAAGTTCCATTAGCGCTAGATCACTCCTGCTGGGCAAGATGGTGGGTATCGGTGTCGCCGCGCTCACTCAAGCGGTAACTGCGGTTTTGGCTGCAATACTCACAACCTTGGCGGTTGGATCGAGCCTACTGAGAGGTGCGGGTTTAGAATTTATAATACTTCAGCTAATGTGGCTACTCCTCGGGTATTCCTTCTATTGCACAGTAGGAGCCCTCGCGGGTTCTCTTGTGTCAAAGGTCGAAGACGCCCAGTCTGTAACGGCCTTCATTCAAATTCCACTGCTTCTAAGCTACCTTGCAAGCTTTGCAGTTATTTCCGGCAACCAAAACGTCTTGCTAAAAATGCTGGCGTATATCCCGATCTTCTCGCCATTCCTAGTGCCGATCTATTGGAGTTCGGGCCAGATGGGACTCGCTCAGGTATTTTTAGCCGCTGCGGTAAATGTACTGTGTCTGTATCTCACCTATCGCTTTGCGTCCATGGTGTATGAAGCCACAGTGTTCAGCAGGGGAAAACGGCTCAAGTTTAGAGCGGCGATCAAACTCGCAAAACTTGCGTCGTGAAGAAGACATAAGGCTCTCTTGACTGTGAGGGGCTCCCGAAAAACTGAGGGGTCCCCGAAGGTTGATCAACCTGATGTAGTCCAGTTTCTGGGGTCCAGATCAGGTGGCTTAGTTTTTTGGGAGCCCCTCAGTGCGAGAGAAGTGTGCTGGGTTATTCCACCAGTTCCTAAATGCCTTATCTAAGTCACGCAACACCTGTTGTTGGACTGCCGATGACCCCTCTTTGAGCCAAGTGAATGCTTGTATTGCTTCAGCTAGCTCTTTAGCTTGGGTGATAAAGGTGACCTTCTGTGAACGCTCTCGTTTCCAGTAGTTGCGTTGTTCGAGACCCAAGTTGTAGACGAAACGCGCATTTGAGCAGTGCATAACTAGGATTTCGTTGTTATCTAAGTTCGGGTACAACCTCTGACGGATGCTCATGGGTGCAGTTTGACCCCTGGGTGTGACATTATTCTCTGTCGAAACCATGTAGAGGCTTCGACGTTGGTTCTATCCTTCCCCTCCCTTACGGAAGGGGTTTGACACACGTATTGATCAACTAACCTTGACAATCTCAACCATAGCGTAAGAAGACTGCAAGCCCGCATCCACTTTTGCTGGGTAACCTCACCGG
>JAJZCF010000071.1 GCA_021846265.1 Actinomycetes bacterium
GTTCTATCCTTCCCCTCCCTTACGGAAGGGGTTTGACACACGTATTGATCAACTAACCTTGACAATCTCAACCATAGCGTAAGAAGACTGCAAGCCCGCATCCACTTTTGCTGGGTAACCTCACCGGGTTCCGACAGAGGCCTTCATAAGGCTTGAGCCAAGTGCGGTAAAAGTCGCACGCTCGGTTCTTAGGGGGTGCGGTCCAGGGATAGGCCGTGCCTACCCGACGATCAACTTTCGGGGATATTTCATATGCACCGCAAAACCTCTCACCGGCGGCGAGCTAAGTCAAAGGAGACTTGCCAGCGCATAACGGGTAATATCACCAGTATGGTCAAACAAGCGAACTCCCTGGCGGTTCGGAAAGCACCTAGCCTTGTGCTGCTCCGATTGCATCGAGAGGCCATTCTGAGGCTTGCCGCTAGCCATGGCGTATCGAACATTCGTGTTTTTGGTTCCGTTGCCCGCGGAGATGCGACCGAAGAAAGCGACATCGATTTGCTCGTAGACTTTACGCTACGTACAAGCGGCTTGGAGCTCATCGCGTTTGCCCAGGATCTAGAAGATCTTCTTGGATATCGCGTTGACATTGCGACCCAAATTCATCGCATTGTGCTGGATAGAGTGGAACGCGAGGCTGTTTCCTTATGACGGACCACAGCGATCTGCTGTATCTTGTACACATTGACGAGGCGGCAAAGGGGATTGAGGACACCGTGGTGGTGCAAGGGCGGTCCTCTCTTGACGATGCGCTTGTGCGTGATGCGACGATTTATAGGATGCAGACGCTTTCTGAGTCGACTCAGCGGCTTTCCCCCTTCTTCAAGAGCCAGCACCCCGATATCCCGCGGAGGCAGCTGGCAGGGTTTCGTAATCAGCTTGCCCATGGATACTTAGGTGTTGATCTTGACATCGTGTGGAGCATTATTGAACGTGATCTTCCCCTGCTGGCGCAGTGCGTCAGGACCGAACTCGCGGTGCAACTCGAACACAGAGATTGAAAGGGTTTTACTTTCGGTCGGTGATTCGGGTGCTCCTCAGGTAATCGACGCCGCACCGATCTAAATCTCAGCAGGATCTGCTCTTTTGACAACCTGCAACGTTTGGCGCTGGATCCCGATCCCCGACACCTGTTGAGCGACGCTTTCATGTGATCGAACCTCCATATCAATTCTGGTTGGTCTCCTCACACTGCAGATGGACATTTGATAGCACACCCCGCATGACAGCGAGCGCCTTAAATCCCCGCAGCTAAAGCAGGGCATTTCACGCCGTATTCGATAAGACGACGAGCGGGCGGTAACTCTAGGAGCGCGTCGCAAACCTCCCAACGACCGAAGTGATACAATTTCGAGATCAGACCGTGGACTACCACTTTGTAGGAAGCGAGGAATTGGACAAGGAATGGCTTGCACCGAAATTCTTGAACGGGAATTAGCCCTTCAGATGATCGACCGAACGCTCGCTGACGCTAGAAATCAAAAAATATCCTGCGGATTTCTTATCGGCGCTGCCGGGCTCGGCAAGTCGCTGTTGTTGGCTGCCGCGTCTCAATCCGCCACAGATTTTGCCGTCGGGTGGAGCAAGAACGACGAAATCGGATCTGGAATTGCCCTGGGGAGTATTTGGCGCTCTATTTCCGCTTTAGGGGTTAAGAATCCATTCGCAATAGTCAAGGAAACATCTCTCGCCGACCGCTTGGCAACCGCATCGCTATGGCTAATGGAGTGGGTATACGCCCAAAGAGACAGACCCGTACTTTTAATTTTGGACGACCTACACTGGGCCGACGCAGGATCTCTAGCTTTACTTAATCACCTCGTCCTAAGCCAGTTACCCTCTTCAATTGCAATCCTTGGGGCTGCTCGCCCTTGGCCAAACCAGGCCAAGAGTCTAATTCATGAGTTGACCGCCGCTGGCGCCAGCCGTCTAGTAGAATTGGAACCCCTGTCGAACGACTCGGCTAGAGACCTGATTTGTTGCCACACTGGCACTAATCCCGACCCTAGCTTGCTGTCGCAAGCTCAAATCGCTTGCGGTGGGAACCCGCTACTTTTAATCCATTTTGCGAAGGACATTTCCGGGTCGCTTGCAAGGGACTACCCACAGGAGTTTCCAGTTCATTCCGTCCTCGACACCGGCGAAGTCGCTGTGACCTCGAGCCGACTAGACATTCACCGACTCATTGGCAACGATCCCCAAACAGTTAGATTCGCCAGAGTATCTTCAGCGATGGGAGATGAATTCCCATTGTCCGTCGTACTCAAAGTGGTTGGGTCGAGCTCCTTAGAAGCTATCGATATCGTTGACCGCCTCGTACAGTCTGGGGTGTTTTCTTCGGAGATCTCCACAAACATCAAGTTCTCCCACTCATTGATTCGGGAAATAATTTACGAGTCAATCCAGGGACCGCTCAGAATGCAGGTTCATCAAGCCATATTCCGCGAGCTAATGAGTCTCGGCTACGGGCCCGAGTGGTGTGCATCTCATGCAGGAAAAGGAGAATTAAAAGGAGACCGAGACGCACTGGAGGTCACCGTCCAGGCGGGCGATCTAGCTGCAAAACTGGGAGATATCCAGACTGCCATCAGATGGTACTCACAAGCTCTGGCTCTAATGGGAAATCTAACCCCTCCCGAAACGATTCTCCACATATGCAGCGCACTTGTGGACGCCGGCGAGCCACAGATTGTGGTGCACCAGCTCACTAAATTGCTCCAGTTGCAGAAGTTCCATGGCACAAGCCTCGCAAGGGCTAAACATTTAAAATCAAAAGCTAACTATGCCCTCGGCGAAATCGAAATCTCACAGGCCGAATGCCAAGAGGCGGCAAGGCTCATGAGCCATATCGATCCCGACGAATCAGCCATCTATCTCCTGGAGCTTGCGCTCAACACCTTCTACACGTTGGGGCCCCGCCATGTAAATCAATTCGTTCAAGAAGCGATTTTGCGCCTCGGGACCCAACGATCGAAATGGATGAACAGTGTCATCAGGTCGATAATCGAGTTCGCCGAAATTAACCTGGACTCCCTGGTGGGTGATGTTGAATATTCCGTCCCAGCGACGATCGACCCTCCAAGCGAGTCCGAAATCATATTTAATGAAGGCAGTCCGCCGTCCCTGCCCGCTTGGATACCAGCATTATCAAAGATGCAGGTCGCAAAGTTTAGAGAGGAATTTTCACTAGTCGAGGAATACTATCAAAGGGCTAACCGCGAGTTTGACCTGGGTTGGCGTCCTTTAACGAGGAGCTACTTCGACATCGCCTATGCCGACACACTCACCAGAACTGGGCGCCTCGATGAGGCACGAAGTCTTTTAGAAACTCTCTCTTCACTGGGACCTCTTCTCCGATCTCGGCGAACTTGGGTGGAGGTTGGATTGGCAAATATCTGCTTTCACCAGGGTGAGCTAGAAATAGCCTACCAGCATTTGGATGCAGTCAGAGAAGCCCTTCGCTCTCGTCCTGATACTTGGTATCCAATGCTGAGGTTCTGGCAGGCAAAGGCGGAAGTAGACATAGCACTCTACAAGGGAGAACTGGCTGCGGCGGGAAGGGGTGCGCAAACGATGGAAAAATTGACCACCCAAAGTGGAGTCCACGATCCGAACTCGGCCCCTTGGCACAACACCGCCATAGCGGCCTATATGGCAAATGGGCAGTTTAGCGAGGTACGGCGGATCATCGACATCCTCTCAAAAACAGATACCTTTAGTCACCTCAAAACTCCCAGAGCGATAGTGTCGTATGCCCGGGCATTGCTCTGCCAGGCGGAGGGTGTCACAGGAGATGCTGAGGATCACTTCAACAACGCAATATCTATCTACCAAGAACTTGGGATGCCGCTGGACGAGGCCAATACGCTTCTCTCCTACGGATCTTTTATACGCAAGCACTTTGGTGCAAAACTGGCGAGGCCCGTACTAACTTCGGCCCTAGAACTGAGCAACTCCCACGGTGCACTCACACTATCGAATCAGATTGTGGCTGAGCTTCGACTTGCTCATGGAAGAGTCTCAAAAAAAAGCGCCGAAGGCACTATCCTTACGCCGGCCCAGCAGCGCGTGCAGGCTTACGTCCTCAATGGACTTTCAAATAGAGAGATCGCAAACGCTCTTTTTGTCTCGCCCAGAACAGTAGAGCACCACATTTCGGCACTCCTTAAGCTTTATGGAGTGAATAATCGCAAGGAATTACGCCAAGTTCTCGCCCATCCCAGCACGGCGAAAATACAAAACGGTCAATTTCAAGATCTACAGAAGTATCAGCCGACAACTAAATGAGGATTTAACACACGCTTTGACGAGTCTGAGGGGTCCCCTAAAGTTGATCATGATATTGGAACACTGGCCAGACATAGCCGGGCCTGTCCTAACGACAATCACCTGCCGGTCACGGTTTTGGCTGACTTCAACTGAACACTTCATACCTTTCTGCTAACGGTATCTCTATAGATTACGAGTTGCAGTATTGGACGTTGGCTATCCAATGCATTAACAAGCATCAGTTAGGATTCACTCGGTCATCCTGGCTATTAGCTAATGCTGGCTCGCTAAATTTGCCGACCAAGAAGCGCTTGGCTTAGACACTAATTTTGCAGTCCGCTTCTCCCGACACAACCTTGGCAATCCCTCACGGTAATACTTTGTGAGAAAAGATAGAACAGACCTGCCCTTCGTCGCAGGAGGCGGGGCTGAATGATTCGGCGTAGGCTAGTAAAGCGGCCAATTCAGACCGCAGTTCTTCTAGTTCTGCCAGGCGCGACTCGATTAACTGGTGGTGTGATATTAATAGTTGGTAAACGTGCTCGCACGGTGCTTTGCCTGACGAACGAATCACGAGGATATCCCTAATTTCTTTTAAACTCAACCCCGCCGACTGGGCATTAGATATAAAGGTGAGTCGTTTGAATGAATCTTCGCCGTAACTGCGGTACCCGTTTGCCTCTCGATCTGGTTCTGGAAGCAAACCTATCGACTCGTAAAAGCGGAGGGTCTTCGTCGAGAACCCCGTTATCTCCGATAATTCCCCTATTTTCATGCGGACCTCACTTGACATTCCAGTTTAGTGGAAGGTGTAGCCTCAAAGTGGAGGTCGCATCATGAATGTGAAAGTTCTCTATATAGGTGGGTGTCCCAACTCAAAGAGATTTATTGCCGAAGTTAGCGAACTAGCACGGGACCGAAAAGACATTTCTTTCGAGGCAGTTCTGGTCGATGCCGAAAATTTGGCTCAAATGAAAAATTTTCACGGTTCACCGACACTCCTTATTGACGACCTCGACCCCTTCTACACCGCTGGATCGTCGAATGTTGCCGAAGGACTGACTTGTAGGGTCTACTTAGATCAAGAGGGAAAACTTGTCGGTTCACCGAGTCGAGCTGAACTAGAACTGGTCCTTGTGGAAATGCTCGCCAAGTAAGAAGCGATCCAGACCCAGAAACTCCGACGAAGGACAGGTCCTAGCCCTATGGATTGCTGAATGTTATCGCTGACACATAGATGACCCATTTGCAGAAAAACTTGAATTCCGAGCACAAGAAATAAAAGTGTCCTCGGCGGCTAGGTTGCCTAGCGAAGGCTGTTGGTGGCGCTACTACTATTCGAGAATTAGCTGGTAGCATCTACAGCGGCGAAGCCGCAAAATTCCAACCACCCCAGCAGACATACACTTGACTGCTCCGACAAAGATGACTGGAGTCAGCAACTTGGCGAACCAAGCGCTTTTGATAATGGACCTTCAGAATGGAATAGTCAGGCGATTATCGAGCGAAAAGGCAGAATCTTTATTAACTCTCCTCGCAGATGCAACGACGGCCGCACGGAAAGCCAAGACTCAGGTTATCTACGTTCGAGTCGCCTTCAGACCCGGAGCGCCCGAAATAAGCCGGCGAAATCAAAGCTTCTCAAATCTCGCCAACTCGACGACAATGGACGAAAAAGACGATGCCACTCAGATTCATCCGGCCATTTCGCCACTCCCTGGTGACATCGTCGTTGTAAAGCGGCGGGTGAGCGCTTTTTCTGGAAGTGATCTGGATGTTGTGCTTAGATCATTAGGAATAGATTCACTCGTTCTGGCCGGTATCGCAACCAGCGGTGTCGTCCTGTCCACACTTCGCCAGGCCGCTGACTTAGACTTCGCGCTAACAGTGTTAGAAGACGGCTGCGCTGATATGGATCCCGAGGTCCACAGAGTACTCGTCGAAAAGGTTTATCCACGTCAAGCTAAGGTTACCACCGTCTCAAAGTGGGTCCACTCCCTTGGCAGTTGAGTGGCTCAGTCGGAACAACGGTTGAGTCGCTCAATACCTAATTTTTTGAAAACCAATGGAACCACTATGTGGCCGCTCGATTCCCGTCACGCCATCATCCGCAGCTAAACCAGGACAAACACATGCACAAGGGGCTGATATCTGCTTCTAAGCAAGTACGTAATCCTTTTGCAGCAGCGAGACATATTTTTTAGCACTCCTCCCAATCGGAGCAGTCGCCCAAGAAATAGGCTTTCCATGGGCATTCTGTGCCGATGTAAGAAAATATGGCAAGTTGAACCAGCTGGCGGGGTTCCCCTGTGACGGACAATGCTATGGGCTATTTGAACCTCGCCGACTAGCCCCGCATGTCACTCCCGCATCCGAAAGGACCCTAGCTCGTCTTTGGGTTTGTACAAATCAAAAAAGCATTTACTTGGTCCGCTCGGTGTTTGACTTGGAGAGCTACTGAACTCCTAGTGGGGGGACCCACAAGATCGGCACAACCAGTGGTCATTTCTTACTCGGATCGGGGCTCAACTACTATGAGCGGGGCCTTAAGCAACTTATCTCGGTGATCTTTTCGGGTAAAGTCGTTCGGCTCGTGCTCAGCCATGAGGATCGATTGCTTCGTATTGAATCGGAGCTCGTCTTTTTTTCTTACTGAGTATTTCAAAGTTGAAATCGTGATCATCAACGCCAGCGAAGACTGCATTTTCAATACGGATCTGACCGACGGCCATCCGGACGGAGAGCGATAATCGAGATAGTGAGCGCAAGTTTGGCACCTTCATCACCTTGAGTGACGCTACAGGTGCCTTCAGAATGCAAAAAGTCGTCGTTCAACGCCAATCCAATGACAATGATTTATCGTCATCGAAGACCCTTCCTACCTACGCTCTAAAGGAAAGCCAAGAAGATTTCTCCACTCTGTGCCTCGTAGGCAAGAGCCGAGAATAAAACGCGCATTACGGAACATTCCACATAGGACCATCCGCGGTCAAAACCTTCAAGCATCTCTTCAAGCATTTTCAAAAGGTTGCCTTCGCCGGCAAAAGGTTACCCAAACTCAGTCTGTCGGTATGTCTCAAGAGGCATGCCGACACCAAGCTCTGTTTCACTGTTGCAATCCATTTTGAGATTTGCAACTCACATCGTGATGTGGATTACCTGGCCGCCGAAAACATCAAGTTGAAAATCGATGATCGCCAGATCAGACATTCCACTCTCTCTCGGAAAGTGAAAGAAATCCTTGATGAAAGTTTTCCAGCTTGAATCAAAAGCCAAAAAATCCATGTAAGTGCTTCGGCCAGGACTCACCGCAAGGCTAGGACTCCAGCTAAACCACGGCAACACAAGTTGGAGGAGGGAGATAACTAACCATCGACTCGTTTTAGCCCGGTCACTATGGGTAAGGCAAGAGGCACTCTAGCACCTGGAGAGCGCAGAGATAAGGAGTATCTACTGACGTGTAGAAGTTTTTAAGCGGGTAACTAGTTCGTATCTGCGGTGAATCCCGAGCTAAAGCGGCTTTGCATACCAAGCTGGCCTGGGTTAAGCTCGCCTATGACATTATTTACCGGTTTTTGCTAGGGGCTGTCAACCGTGCGTCGGATCTTCATGGTTGTCGGAATAACGCTTTTAGCGCTAGGCCTGTTTATCCTGGGCTTTGTCCCGTATCTGATCTACACGACTAACGGCCAATCCGTAGCAGCTCAAAAGGTCTTGAACAGCGAGTTGACGACTCAAAAAACAACCAAGATCACCACCACCAAAAAAGTTCCTACTGCTATTCCGACTGCCAGCTGGCCTAAGACAGTTCCTCTTGGCACGCCCCTTGCCAAGTTGTCGATACCGGCCGCTGGTGTTCTGAACGACATTGTCGTTGAAGGGGCCGATGAGCTTCGCCTACAAGAGGGTCCAGGGCACTATCCGAACACCGCTTTGCCTGGCCAGAGCGGAAACGTGGCTATCGCTGGCCATAGGACTACCTGGCTTCGACCTTTTTATGACTTGAATGCAGTCAAGCCCGGGGACCAGATCACCCTCTCCCTCGGCGGCACCAGCTGGATCTATTCGGTCACCTGGATCAGGGTAGTTCAGCCCAGCGACACTTCCGTACTAGCTCCAACTGCAAATTGGTCATTGACCCTCACTACCTGCACACCACTCTACTCGGCCGCCCAACGGCTGATTGTCAGGGCCACATTGAATGAGGCGGCTACGCTTGCTGCAAACACCATTATGTCGACGAGGCACATTAGCATAACTCAATTAGCGACTCACAAGACCGTTATCCAGCACGTTTCTAATTGGCTTGCAATCGTCTGGATTGCCGCAGATGCTTTGGCCCTAACCGCAGCCCTGGTCGCTAAAAAGCGTACCTCGCTGTGGTTCCTCATCCTTATAGCCTGCATTGTCTTTTCATATGAAGCATACGGACCTTTGGCTCAACTAGTCCCGCCCACCTGGTAGTCAGAAGGCGCTTTGGTTGCGTCAACTTTGAAAAAACTACAGGCCCAGGTGCCAACCCACCTCAATTCCCTTTACGGACTGCTCGAAGCAAGGTTTTTAAACTCAGGCGATGGATAATTCAAAACCATGTATCGACGAAACTAGAGCCCAGCTCTAGATCGATATCAATGAGATCCATCTATGGTGATCCCAAACCAGCTCATCAACCAAGGATGCACTGCTCCCATCCCGCATCCAATGACTACCCAAGGCATCGACCAGAGGACACGTCACCAAGTTCGCTGTAGGTAGGCACGGAATAATTAATTCCACTATTAGTCACCTTTAAGCACGACTTTTAGTTACATTTGCCAGCACTTTTTGCGTTTATTCACGCAAATAACTGCACGTAGAGTATTTTTTCTGTAAAGTAATTACTCTCTGCGGTCGATGTTTCCTCTAGATGCCTTAAATGAGTGTCAAGGCAACAACTAAGGAGCACTTCGGATGCGCAACCCCATCACACGGAGAAGATTTTTGCAATCAAATGGTGGTCCGCTACACCTGGTTCGTCGCTCGCCCCGTGTTGCTCTTGCGCTTGCTCTCGGAGCCGCAGTTTTCGCTTTCCCTTCTCTTGCGGGAAACGCCGCCGCTGGCTCTGCTAGTTCAACCCATGTGTCTGCTGGATTACCAAAGTCAGCAAAAGCGGACTTTACCTACTCAACATCACTCAATGGCTCTGAAAATCTATTTCTCCAAGTCTCGTCTTTAGGGCCCACATACACACCAGCAGAGGTATCTCAGTGGCTTGCCGACGTCTGCAACACGCCGACCACTGGATCTCGCAACCTCGTCCTGCAAGACATAGTCGACTCAAATGGAAATCTCAATACGAATTATCTTGACGTTATAGTCCCCTACCTGCCAGGTGGGTCGGTATCGTGCTTCAGCAAAGTCTATGTCGGGACCTTTGGGCCAGTTTGGACCGGAACCGGTTCAATTTATACCAATGGCGTCGAGGACTCAACCTTCACGACTAACTATGTCAACACGTCTATTCAGCTAGCCAACGAGTTTGTCCAGGCCTACCCACAAGTTCAGGTAAACTGGTACCTAACCTACGAGGCCGACCTGAATCAGCTCTATTACCCTGCGGTTGAATCGGCTTATGCTACGATGCTGGGTTCTGAAATGTCTGGACTTACGGCAATTGCCCCGAACGCCGAGTTCCTCTGGTCACCTGGATTTTTATACACCTATAGCGGATATTCCACAAATACCCTTGGGATGCAAGGGCTCAACACGGAACTCGGACAGCTCTTTTCGAGCCTGAAGCAAATCGGGCCTGGCTTAGGTACTCTCGATCTCCAGGATGAAATTGGTACCACAAACTGCTGGGGCAGCGGAGCCATGACGCCTGGCGATGCCGTCGGCTGGGCGCACTTCCTTCAGGGAATATCTAGCGCTCCTCAAATAGATCTCAATACGACCCTGTTTGACACCAACTGCACGACGGGAGGTCTAGTTCCGATCAGCTCGACCACGGCCTTGAACACTGAATCCTATTATCTGAGTCAAGCCGTTACTTTGGGAGCTGCCTACGAAATGCGTTACTGGCTTACCGAAAGCGGATACCTGCTGGATCAAGCTGCCACGAACCCCCCGA
>JAJZCF010000072.1 GCA_021846265.1 Actinomycetes bacterium
ATGTTTCAGTCCGCGACTACGGCTACAGGTGACAGCACCCGACCAAACCGCTCGCAGCAAAGTAACGGCTGCGGTTCAAACTGGACCCAGCCGCCGAGGAGGCTTACCTCGTCGACATTACTGAAACATCAACCCATGCACTACCAAGCAGAAGCTTCAGCCGGATAGAACAAGCTCGATATCGTCAAGCTATGAACGACTCGCTCTGAAACAAAGTGCCCTTCCCGGGCGTAGTTGTAGAGTTGAGCCAGTTACAGCAGCCTGCAAGGTCATATCTAGCTGCTATTCTCTCGAGCGGCGACACCCAAAGAACTCTGCAGTTCGCTGCTGTGCCAGACTTCTTCTGCTGAACCCCCAAGAGAGACGCGACCTTTCTCAAGGATATATCCGCGATCGGCATGCTCAAGTGAGAACATCGCATTCTGTTCAGCTAGCAAGATTCCAAGCTTTTCCTCCCTGAGCAGGTCTATCCATTCCCCGAGCTCTCCCACCACCACGGGAGCCAATCCTTCGGTCGGCTCATCAAGGAGAAGTATCTCTGGATTAGCAACCAGCGCTCGTCCGATCTTTAGCATCTGCTGCTCCCCACCGGACAGTACTCCGGCCTGACGTTTTGCCAGCTGCCTAAGCTTAGGAAATACCTCAAGAACCCTTTCTGGCACCCAGTCGCCTTTTCGATTTGGACAACTTCGGGATGCAAGTTGAATATTCTCTTCTACGGTAAGTGTCTCAAATGCGCGTCTCCCACTCGGCACATAGACAAGTCCATGCCGAGCAGCACTATGGATCGAAGCACCGGATAGTAGAAAGTCCCCCGCCTTGACAGTTCCTTGACGAGGTCTAGTTAGGCCAACCAAGCTCCGAAGAAGAGTCGTCTTGCCAGCACCATTTCGACCCAAAAGAGCGACTATTTCTCCGGTAGAAATGGTAATTGATACCCCTTGTAAAATGTGACTCGACCCGTAATAAGTGTGGATATCATCTACTTCAAGTTTCATGCTTCTTGCTCCGTTGGGTGGCTTCCCTGGTCGATACCGACTGAATGTTGGGCTCGTGTTCCACGACGTGGCAAAGGTCCTTTGCCGACTGCGACTTCTCCCGTAGGTTCCTCCCCGAGATACACCGCCATGACCTCTGGAACCTTGCGAATTTCATCTGGTGTGCCGTCAGCTATCACTCTGCCCTGATGCAAAACGGTAATATGTTCTGAGATTCCAAAAATCACTTCCATATCATGCTCTGACAGCAGTACCGTTATTCCACGCGCCCGAGCTTGAGCGACAACAAGTTTGGCAATCGCAGCCGTTTCAGCAGGAGACATTCCAGCGGTAGGTTCATCAAGTAAAAGTACTGTTGGCTCAGTAGCCAAGGCCATCGCTAGCTCCAACGCCCTCTGGTCGCCATGAGAAAGTTCCCCTGCAGTCCGTTCGGCCAAATGAGCAATGCCTACACTCTCTAAAAGTGCTGAAATGTCTGGTCCCAGCGACCTTCGAAAGCGCCCAGAGACATCCGCAGGCCGTCTCCTCTTGGAGATCATCGCTACCATCACGGAATCAAAGACGTTAAGACGGGGAAAGATGCTGGTCAGCTGGAACACCTGCACAAGGCCTTTTCGAGCTACCGTGTGCGGAGAACGTCCTCCAACAGACTCGCCGCGAAGAATGATATCCCCGCCGCTTGGACTATGAACTCCCGTGATCAGCTTAAAAAGTGTGCTCTTACCCGCTCCGTTTGGACCAATAACCGCATGTATACTTCCAGCCTTCACCGTCAGATTGACGCCATTAATCGCTTTGAATGACTTAAAGCTCTTTCGAAGATCTCGCGTCTCTAGCACGTCAGTCGTCATGATTCACTCCCCTCAAGTGACACCCTGCCACGTCGACGGGCAATCAGTCCATTAAAAGCCCCGGCCAATCCATCCGGCCTCAGCAACACGATGACTACCAACACCAAGCCCAAAACAATCTGCCAGTCCTGGGTATATCCAATTAGGAAATGGTGGGCAATCTCGTACACCACTGCGCCGATTACGGGACCCATATATTTGTACATGCCGCCGATTACAACCATAAATACCGGAATTCCTGAACTCGTCCAGAGAAAAAGGTCTGGATAGGTCGATTGGCTGTAGATTACAAAAAGCGTTCCAGCGACAGCGCAAAAGAATCCTGCAATCGCCATGGCCACGAGCTGGTGGCGAAAGACGTTTACTCCAAGAGCTTCCACTCGATCACGGTTATCTCGACTCGCCTGCAGAACCAGACCAAATGGCGATGAGGTCACTTTCCACATCACTAGCAACGACACTACAGTCACTCCGAGAACGAAAAAGAAACTATTTCTCGGACTAACTAGCCAGTTGGGAACCATGGCTCCGAAAATTCCGTTAGCTCCGCTGGTAAAGTTGTACTGCACTCCGACTATCACGTAAGCCAACTGCGAGAAAGCTAGGGTAAGCAGAGCAAAATAAAGCTTCCTAGTCCTAAGGGCCACCAGGCCCATCAGCACCGAAGCAGCTGCACCAACAAACGGAGCCAATGCAAAGGCTTCCCAAAAGGACAGGCCATGATGCATCCAGTTGAGAGCGACAGTGTACGCGCCCAAGCCGTAGAAGACACCTTGGCCAAATGATACAAGCCCACCAAACCCCAGCAACAAATTAGTTGCTACCGCGTAGATGGAAAGGCTGACCGCATACTCCAAAATAAACGAGTATGACGTTGGTAGAATCGACCCAAGAATTGCCGCTGCTACCGCCAGAACTACCGGCATCGCAAAAGTAGATGGTCCGGGCCGGCGACTGGATTCCACTTCCGCTTTCATGCCAAGGCCGTTTGAGTTCAAATGTCTGTTTTTCTTTAATAACTTTTCGGAAAAGGTACTCAATTCATCGCTCCGGAACGCCAAGTAGGCCTGATGGACGAACGGCAAGGACAATGATCGCTGCCAAAAAAGTAAATGTCGATGCCCAGGTGGGGGCTACTACAGCGCCAACTGTCTGTGCAAATGCAATGATCAAAGCACCCAGAGCTGTTCCAAGTACCGAACCAAGACCGCCGATGACAGTCACGAGGAAAGCAGCCACAATGATCGACTCGTCAATGCCTGGCGCTACCACCGTTTGAGGTGCGACTATTGCCCCGCCCAAACCGGCCAATAAAGCCCCGAGGGCAAACACCCCCATTTGCAAGCGACGTAAATCTACTCCACTAGCCTGCAACAACTCTGGATCGTCGACAGCCGCACGGACCCGCCAACCAAACACGCTGTGGCGGAGCATAAGCCATAAAGCCACTCCAACCAGAATCGCAATCCCAGTAATCAAAAGGTCAAAGACTGGAAAAGTTGCACCTGAGATAGTGACCTTCCCCGTGAGCACACTCGCAAGCGGAACCGCACGAAAACCCGTGCCCCAGAAATGCTGACCCAAGTCCGCAAGAATCAGGAAAACTCCAAAAGTCGCTAGCAATTGTGTTAGTGGGTCGCGATTTACCGTGAAGCGGACCACCGTGAAGTCCACCACCATTCCGAGCAAGGAAACAATGATGGCCGCTAATGCAACTGCCCAAAAAAAGCGCAGACCAGTGGTGGTTCCAACAAACGTGCTGACCAGAAATGCACCGTACATATAAAAACTGCCATGAGCCAGATTAATGACCCGCATGGCCCCGAACACTAGCGTCAGCCCGGTCGCCACAACAAAGAGAGATCCGGCGGCACTAAGACCGCCAATTGTCTCGATCACGATGCGGCCCATTGCACCTCTTTCATTTGAGAAACTAATGAAGGCCGAGGTAAGTCTTGTGGGCCATTTAGTGACCCTGGAAATGTGTACCCAAATTTTGGCTCTGCTACAAAGCCTATTAAAGTCAACCTTGCGCCACTAGAGCAAGGTTGAAAAACGATCTGAATAGTCAATGGTCCTTCTTATCCGGTAGACGGTCCGAGTTATCTTCGAATGCCACCCCTTGATCAAGTTCCACCATCGAATCTGAAAAGCTATTCATCAGATTGAAAAAACTTGAACGCAGCGCGACACCCCACGTAAAGAGTGCCCCCCGCCCCGGCAGTCGCCAACACAACAGCCGGGACGAGTTTGGGAGGAACGGGAGAACTAGCCTCTTAGCGCCAAACTCTGCGCACAGGTGAGCATGATCTGGCTTGGAGGGGCAACAAAGGTAGGAGAGTTCCAAAGTCGCAATCCATATTTTGAACTGGTCGAGGGAGCCACAGTACCGACGTATTCCGGCACGTTTGCCTGATGGTCACATGCCCGTAGGGTGACCGCTCCCTGAATTGTCGGCACCGTCGCTCCAGACAGGGCGTCCGCCACCTTGGTGCCGTCGAACGTCTTCGCCTTCTCTACTGCGTAGGCCCAGGACTGCACGGCGGTGTAGGCCATGATTGCCCAAGCTGATGGGTATGCCGAGTACTTCGCCTTGAACTGCGCTATAAATGGCTTCATCGCTGGAGCATTAATTGCCCAGAAAGCGGCACGATCAAATCCAATCGAGCCCGCTGGAGCATTTGCCCCTAAAGCCTGCAATGGTGCCATCGAATACATCGCTATTAGTTTCGTATTCTTGAAGAATCCAAACTGATTAGCCTGCTGTGTGAAGTTAACTAGGTCGCCACCAAACTGCGCATTAAAGACATACTGCGGATGAGCCGCGGTCACAGCTGCAAGATAAGGAGCGATATTAGTTGCAGCCAATGGTGGCCACTGCTGAACTACTAGGTGATAGTTCACATGCAGCTGTTGTAGTGCCTGTAAGAAGCCGGAGACCGTGGCATGGCCAAAGCTATAATCCGGTGAAATGGTTCCGATGGTAATTGGTTTGCTGCCTACTTCATGCAATAAATACGCCGCAGCGGCCCGTGGTTCCATGACAGTATCGGGCACAAAGCCGAATGCATACTTTGTGAATCCAGAAGTTAGCAGGGCTACATCGTTTGATGTATGAAAAAAGATTGGAATATGATACTGAGCGGCAATTGGCTCTTCAGCTGCAGCGACAGCACTTGTAACTGGGCCAAAAATTGCAACAGCATGGTCGTTAAGAATCATCGACCTAATATTTGCAGCACCGGTAGCTGGCGAAGTGGCATCATCTGCACTTGCAATAACTACCTTCTTGCCCAGCAGGCCACCATTTGCATTGATATTTGCAACCGCGTCCTGAACGCCTTGTAAACCACCCTGGCCAAGCTCTGATATAGCACCGCTGAGTGTGGTGGACTCAGCGACCGTTACCGTGCCCGTAAATCCAGTCTTGCTTCCTTGAGTTGTAGAAGTAGCGCTGGAGCTACTACCGCAAGCAGCAGCAATCGACGCAATTGCAAATGCAGCAAGCACCCCAGCAGTGCCCTTGCGACCAAAAATATGTCTCTTCATTCCCTAGACCTTCCAATATTTAGCTTGTATGAATAGACGACCATTTGATAATTCACATTTCTCGCTATTATTTCAATTACCCAAGCCAGCTCCCATTCAACTCTTCTCGTTATGCGCATATTCATGTGGTAAAACTCTGTCGACCGATCTGCTTAGTCGATCTTGTCCATCCGGAAAACAAAAAATGGATTAGCTAGTAAAAGTTCCAAGGTTCAAGTCACTTTTGCCTAAGTGGTAAAGTCCATCTACGTCAACCGCTGAAGTTGAATCTGAAATAAAAGGCGGCCGCGACTGCGCCAAACGGCTTCCACTAGCATCTGCATTTTTACTATCAGGCATCAAATCGCCCCATACCCCATGAAACTGCCTCGCCTGAATAGCTAGAGCTCGCCTGACCCGAAGAGCTAGCAGGAGGGTGCGTGCACGGTCCCCTTCGACGAACACTGCGTCAGTAAAGTTGCGAAGCTCCCTCAGACGATATTTCAAGGTATTTGGGTGAATCTGTAGGAAGTTAGCTACGACTTTGAGACTGCCAGCACTAGCTAGATAGGCCTCCAAAGTTGGAAGCACCCACGACCTTTTTGAGAGTTCACCTAGTGGTTCCAATACAGCTCGCACAAAGCGTCGAGCCCGTTCCGGCTGCTCGAGCATCACAGAAATAGGTGCCAAATCCTGGAAATCATAAATGCCGCTCTTATTCGGCATCACATCAGGACCAAGGTCTAGCGATGTCATCGCTTCGACATAGCTTTGCCGGGTCTCAATCGCTCCCTCGGCGACTCCACCTACCCCGAAGATCTCAATATGTTCCTCGTCTACCAGCCTTTCAAGGTCACCCAACAATCTGGAACGTGAAACATCTCCAGACCAATCCAACACCGCAATAATGTTTCGATGTCGGAAGGTCCAAAGAGCGATCTGGCTCTTTGTCCTCAGCGCCTCCCCTAATTTCTCAAGGTAACCAAGATTTAAATTTGGGGATAGCCTGGCGACTGCGACAAAGTGTCGCGATTCCAAAACGGGTGGCCTAGCGAGGCCGGCAGTCACCTCGCCTGAGAGTACTGCGTCCAAATACGTCGACTTGTATTTGAGGACTTCAGCCATAATTAACCCAGACTGATCGGTATATGCTCCAGCTATGGCGGCGGAGATTTGATCGGCAAAATCGAGCGACCATGCTGCGACCTCAAAAAAAAGATCCTTGTCAGCCTGGCCATACCAAACCGGAGAGCCAACAATCTCGCTCCACAGCACCCTCATGGCGACTCGAAAAGCTCTTAGCACTGCCGAAAGCTCAATGCCCTGAAAAACCCGGCGGCGCACACCTTCTAAAACGATCCGAAGAGTGTCTACTTCCATTGGACCCGCAATCGACATTGCTTTTAGCCAGCCACTAACAATTGCTTCGCAAGTAATGTGAACGTCGTCTCTCAAGCGCTGATCAGATATTGCTCTGTAGGACGGAATCTCAAAATCGTAGGCATCTATGACCGCAAGAGTTATTCGATCGAATTCGGCTTCCAAGCCGACCGCAATCTGGTGAAGAAACTTGCAAACATTTGCCGTCGTCAATGGTGGCTCAACAAAAAAACATTCACCAGACCCAACGCCGCTATAAGAAAATTCTTCAGTGCACACGCGATCCACTTACCCCCCCAACTTCCCAAACAGCCAGCTCCGCCCCCGGAGAGATCAGTAAATTAATCGTCAAGTAGATATAACCACTAACTGTCAGTCTAGCTGACTACCTGCTCGTCAGACTGTAATACATTCGTACCACTTTGAACAAATTTAGGGGTTATATTTGGCCGTTCGAAACAAATGAGGGCCTAAGGATCTACTACAGTTCACTCAGCGAGCCCTAAAACATGAAAATAACTCGCCAAAAAGTATCTAGCCGGGTACATTCACAGCAGGCAGTTCAGCAAGGTATTTGCGGGAAAATTGGCTCAAAGGGTAAGCAATATAACCTGCGAAGCCACAGCAGTTGGCCTCGATGTTAGAGCCGTAATTAGCAGTAAAATTGATAATTACCGACAGTTGCGGCGAGTCGCTTTCGGATGGATCTTGCCAACCTCAACCCTTGATCCAGGTCCGATGCGAATACGGCCCAGCATCCCAATCCCGAAACGCTTCTCTACGGGTCCTACTGTCCAAGCCATAGAGTAGGCGTCGCCCGGTCATCGGCATCGCTCTGGCAGTGCCAAGGCTGCTCGTCGATTTAGGTGGAAACGCTTGACTGAACCGACCCTACCGCTCTTGACTGAACTGGCCTCATCCCCAGTACGGCATTTCCTTTTCTGGGTTTATGCAAATGAACTCAAAATCAGAAAGAAGGTACTGAGGGTGGAACTCTACGAGAATATTAGAAGAGAAGTGAACTTTGAAGGCCTCTCTATCAGAGGGGCAGCTACTCAGTTCAAGGTTCATCGTCGGGAAATACGCAACTCCTTAGCGTCTGCGATACCGTCCGAGCGCAAAGTGGCGCCGAAAAGACGTCCCAAACTTGGCCAGTACGAAGCTACGGTAAGAAAGTGGCTGGCTGAGAATGTCGATCTCCAGCGCAAGCAGCGCCACACGGCAACGCGGATATGGAAGCGCCTGATCGATGAATGCAAAGCAGATGTATCGCCTTCGACTGTACGGGTATCAGTCAAAGAACGCAAAGCCGAAATCAACCCTCTGGTCCCAACGACGATGATCTCCCAGATTCGCTCCCCGGGAGAGTGCGCCGATGTCGACTACGGCGATGTCTATGTCGAATTAGCAAGAATTGGTCAAAGCCAAGATATTTGCGATCCGCCTGTCAAGTTCTACCATGGCCTTCCACGTGTTCTTTGCCTCCAAAGCCCAGAAGTGCTTCTTTGATGGGCACGGAAAAACCTTTAAGGCATTTGGGGGGGGTGTTTTTGACACAATTCGTTACGACAATATTTCGTCTGCAGTTCAAAAGGTCCTCATCGGGAGAAAGAGGGTCGAGAATGAACGATTCGTGGCCTTTAGGTCCCATTGGGGATTCATCTCCTCGTTCTTTACCCCCGGTGTCGAAGGAGCGCATAAAAAAGATGAAATCAAAAGAGCGACCAAAAGAGCGAAACAAAGTTACTTCGTCCCAGTGCTTAACGAAGCCGCCACGGCTGAGATCAGCGACAAGCTCCATGCCAAAGTAGCTCAACACGACCTACGTCGCCACATTGAATTTCGGCGCAATACGATTCAAGAAAACTTCGAAAAGAAGAATGCAAGCCTCATGCCCTTAGCAAAATTCGATTAGAAGTATGGATAAAAACAGGGGATGGGAAGGGATTGCTAGTCTGAACAAAGTACACCCGGCGAACACCCAGACATCAGGTTGATCAACTTTCGGGGACCCCTCACTCCGCCGTACCTTACGCACACCCTAGAATCTCTGGATCCAGCTAATTAATAGTCGACTCTTTCAGCGCTTCGTAGCTCTACTCAACAGATCATCTACAAAACTGCCTATTTTGCGTAAGTGATCTTCCCGGCGTTTCAATCAACGTTGTCATATTGGAGTAATACTCATGGTAGCATTGAAGTATGAAAGTCAGTGTAAGTCTTCCCGATGAGGACGTGAAATTCCTCGATACCTATGCACAAGAAGAGGGATTCCAGTCTCGCTCTGCAGTATTGCATAAGGCAGTGCGGTTATTGCGCGGAACGAAATTGGATGCCGCATACGAAGAGGCCTTTGAGGAGTGGGAACAAACTGGAGAAGCGCGGGACTGGGAAATAACCGTCGACGATGGCATTGGCCAAGATGCAGCGCGGTGAGATCCGACTTGTCAACCTTGAGCCAGCGAGAGGTGAAGAAGCCAGTAAGCTCCGTCCCGCCGTCATTGTCAGTAACGACGGGGCTAATACCACAGCGTCACGCCTCGGGCGAGGAGTTGTGACAGTGGTCCCAGTCACAACCAACATCAACAAGATCTATCCTTTTCAAGTCCTTTTACCGGCGAGCGTGACCGGCTTGAGGGAGGACTCGAAAGCACGGGCCGAGCAAGTCCGCTCTGTAGCACTGCAACGTCTTAGTACAAGAGTTGGTATGGTTCCAGCCGCAGTAATGAATGAACTCGACAATGCCCTGAGGCTACACTTGGCTTTATAAACCCGTGATCGCCGCCACTCGTCTGCCAGGCAGGGTTGGCAATTCTCCGGGACAGTTGTGCGAGAAGTTTAAAAGATCGGTCGTAGTAGTCATTTTGCGGCCTCCCCTGTTGGTGCTGATACGACGCATCAAAAAATTGAAACAAGACCGAATGAAATAACCCAATTGTGAGGTTCATAAAAATCTTGGATACCTCATTCCGGATGCTTCGAGGTGATCTCTACCGATAATTCTGAGCCTTTTCGGCCGTCGCATACGAGGACCATCAATGATTCCACGACGGCAAATAGCGTATAAGTGCGCCGAGTTCAGCGAGCATTCTCGTAAGCCGTCCTTATATCCTATTCTCAGTAGGTCAGGCTCAGCACGAGTTCTGAGATCATGCAGCGTGCGCCCGTACGAAAGGATCCCTGTATTGTCGGATGAACACAAGACTGCAAAGCGCTCCAGCACCAGCACCAGAGCCTCCCAAGGATTTAGCGCCGAAGAAAAAGCTGCGATGCGCGAGCGCTCCCGGGAACTGAAGGCGGAAGCGACAAAGGCCGATGGGGAACGCGAGGTGCTGGCAAAGATCGCCGAGATGCCAGAGCCAGATCGCACTATGGCCGAGAAACTCCACGCTTTGATCAAAGCTGCAGCACCAACCCTCGCAGCGAAAACCTGGTATGGAATGCCTGCGTACACCAAAGATGGAAATATCATTTGCTTTTTCCAAAACGCTGGCAAATTCAAAGCCAGGTACCAGACGCTCGGGTTCACCGACAAGGCAAACCTCGACGATGGTGCCATGTGGCCGAGTTCGTA